>WLNV01000050.1 GCA_009699615.1 Actinomycetota bacterium | reverse complement strand
CGGTCCTGCGCTGAAAGTCGCATTCCGCGGCGGCGCAATCACCGGCATGCTCGTCGTTGGTCTCGCTCTCCTTGGTGTGGCTGGCTATTACGGCCTGCTCACCTCTTACTTCGACCAGACTCCCAAAGAGGCCGTTGACGCGCTGATCGGGCTCGGTTTCGGTGGATCGCTGATCTCCGTCTTCGCCCGTCTCGGCGGCGGAATCTTCACGAAGGCGGCCGACGTCGGCGCCGACCTCGTCGGCAAGGTCGAAGCCGGGATCCCCGAGGATGACCCTCGCAACCCTGCCGTTATTGCCGACAACGTTGGCGACAACGTTGGCGACTGCGCCGGCATGGCAGCCGACCTCTTCGAGACCTACGCCGTTACGGCCGTTGCCGTGATGCTGCTTGGCGTCTTGACCTTCAATGAGCAGACCGCCGTTGCGCTCTATCCGCTCGTTCTGGGCGCCGTAGCGATCATTGCGTCGATCATTGGCACCTTCGCCGTTCGCAGCGAGAAGGGCAACGTTGAACGCGCGCTCTACCAGGGGCTCGCAGTCTCCGGCATCATCGCCGCGATCGCCTTCTACCCGATAACGGCTTGGATGATGGACGGAATCACCTTCAAGAGCGTTGCTGGCGCCGCAACCGCTCCGAGCGTCATCAATCTGTACCTCTGCTCGCTGGTTGGCATCGTCGTAACCGCGCTGCTGTTCGTAATTACCGACTACTACACCTCGACGCGCTTCCGCCCGGTCCGCAAGACGGCCGAAGCATCGCAGACCGGTCACGCAACGAACATCATCTCCGGTCTGGCACAAGGCCTTCAGGCCACTGCGCTTCCGGCACTGGTGCTCGTCCTCGGAGTGCTCTGCTCCTGGAAGCTCGCCGGTGGCGGCGTCCAAGGCATCTACGGCATCGGCGTCGCTGTCATGGGGCAGCTCTCGCTGACCGGATTGATCGTTGCACTCGACGCATTCGGCCCAATCACCGACAATGCTGGTGGCATCGCCGAGATGGCCAACATGCCTGAAGAGGTCCGCAACGTGACCGATCCGCTCGACGCGGTCGGCAACACGACCAAGGCCGTCACGAAGGGGTACGCGATCGGCTCAGCGGTACTCGCCGCGATCGTTCTGTTCGCTGGCTTCAAGGCCGAGCTCGCTGCAGAGGGCGTCGTCACGAGCTTCCCGATCGATGATCCAGCGATTCTGATGGGTCTGCTGATCGGCGGCATGATGGTGACTCTCTTCGCCGCGCTTTCGATGGAGGCTGTCGGTCGTGCTGGCGGCATGGTCGTCGAAGAAGTTCGCCGTCAGTTCCGCGAGAAGCCGGGCATCATGGACGGCACCGAGCAGCCCGATTACGGGACCTGCGTCAGCATCGTGACCGCTTCGGCCCAGCGCGAGATGATCATCCCGTCGCTTATCCCGATCGTTGTGACTACCGTCGTCGGCCTGATCTCGGTCGCTGCGCTTGGTGGCCTGCTGATCGGCGTGATCGTCGTCGGCTTCTTCTTCGCCGTGATGATGACCGCTGGTGGTGGAGCTTGGGACAACGCGAAGAAGCTGATTGAAGACGGCGCCTTCGGCGGCAAGGGTTCCGAGGCTCATGCTGCCTCGGTTACCGGCGACACGGTTGGCGATCCATTCAAGGACACCGCCGGTCCGGCGATCAACCCGATGATCAAGGTTGCAAACATCGTCGCGATCCTGATCATCCCAATCATCACCTAGAGGCTGGAGAGGAACGCCTTGACCAGCGAAACGAGCTTCTGGCATCCGTTCGCGGATATGGCCCAAGTTCGGGGTCACGAATTCGTGATCGAGCGCGGCGAAGGCTCGTACGTCTGGGATGTTGACGGGAAGAAGTACTTTGATGGCACCGCGAGCCTTTGGTGCGTAAACGTGGGTCACGGGCGCCACGAGATCGCCGATGCCGCCCGCGCCCAGATGGACCAGCTCGCTACGTATCAAACGTTTGGCGGCTTCGCCAACAAGCCGGTATTGGAACTCGCCGATCGACTCGCTGCCAGCGCGCAGCCGATCATAGATGACGCGAAGATCTTCTTCGGCCTTGGAGGCGGCGACGCAATCGAGACTGCGGCGAAGCTTGCGCGACGCTACTTCGCTGCCACCGGCCAGCCCGATCGCGTCCACATCATCGGTCGTACACAGGGTTACCACGGCACGCACGGAATCGGCACGAGCATCGGCGGTATAGCCGCCAATCAGGTCGGTATGGGGCCTGTCGACCCTGCGGTTTCGAGTGTCCCGTGGGATTCGCTCGAGGCGCTTGAAGCTGAGTTCGAGCGCGTAGGCCCCGACAAGGTGGCGGCCGTCTTTGCAGAACCGGTGATAGGCGCAGGCGGAGTCCACCGAGTGCCGCCCGGCTACCTCCAAGGTCTTGCGGAGCTCTGCACCAGACACGGCGCGCTCTTCATCGCCGACTGCGTGATCGCGGCCTTTGGTCGGTTGGGAACTATGTGGGGCGTTGACCGCTTCGACCTGCGCCCCGACATGATCACCTTCGCCAAGGGAATCACCAGCGGCTACCTGCCTCTCGGCGGTGTCGTCATCAGCGGCCGCGTCGCTGAGCCGTTCTGGGAGGGCGATGGCCTTTGGTTCCGTCACGGCCAGACCTATTCCGGTCACCCAACCTGCTGCGCCGCCGCGCTGGCCAACCTCGACATCATCGAGAACGAAGGACTGCTCGAACGCGGGCGCGCACTCGAAGACGAGATTGCGGCTGCTCTCGCACCGCTTCAATCGGCAGAGGTCGTTGACGAGGCCCGCGCCGGGATCGGCGCGTTGGGTGCGCTCTCGATCAAGGCGGAGATCCTTGCGGCTCACCCCGACGTACCAATGCGCGTGTTTGTCGCCGCAAAGCAACAAGGTGTGCTCGTTCGGCCTCTCGGCGATGGCGTCGCGATCTCGCCATCGCTAGTTACAACTGAGCAAGACCTCCAGCAGGCGTCTGCGGCTCTCTCAGAGGCGCTGGACGTAGTCGCCGGCTCGCTCTGAGCGGCGGCTGAGAGATTAATGTCAGCGCTTTCTAGCTCCGCTGACGGGAATAGACTAATTCTCACCACGATGAACGAGCATTTGACGTAGATGGCGCGGCGCCGCCTTCATGGTCTTCAGCGAGTGCTGGGGGTCAACGCGCTCTTCTCAACCGCCTACGGCAACGTCGGTTCGTCGATCTATTACGCACTTGGCCTTGTGGCCTCGTTCGCACTCGGCCTGACGCCGATCGTCTTTGTCATCGCGGGCTTCATCTTCTTCCTTACCGCCAGCAGCTACGCCGAAGCAACCGCGATGTACCCGGAGGCCGGGGGATCGTCAAGTTTCGCGCGCCGCGCCTTCAACGAGTTCTGGTCCTTCTTCGCTGCATGGGGGCAGATGCTCAACTACACGATCACGATCGCGATCTCCGCGTTCTTCGTGCCGCACTACATCGGTGGACTCTTCTGGGAGCCGCTGCGGACGGCGCCAGGCGACATCATCTTCGGCATCGGCGTGGTTGTCGTGTTGGCTGCGATCAACGTCTTCGGGGCCAAGGAATCAACCGGCGTCAACGTGACGCTCGCGCTAGTTGACTTCGCAACGCAGCTTCTACTGGTCTTGATCGGTGGCATTCTCGTCTTCTCGCCAGATGTTCTGATCAACAACATTGAGTGGGGCGTGGCGCCGACGTGGAAGGACTTCCTGATCGCGATCCCGGTCGCGATGATCGCCTACACCGGGATTGAGACGATCTCGAATATGGCCGAAGAGGCCAAAGACGAGGCGGTCACAATCCCGAAGGCGATCAACCGCGTCGTGATTGCCGTATTCGCTATCTACGCAGCGTTGCCGGCCGTAGCCCTCTCCGCGTTGCCGGTCGTCAAGCAGCCTGATGGCAGCTACCAAACACTGCTCGGTGTCTCAAGCGAAAACGGTGGCTACGCAGGCGACCCGGTGCTTGGGGTCGTCAAGCAGATCGATCTTGGAATCTTCCAAGGAGCCGCCGAGATCTACGTCGGCCTCCTTGCCGCGACGATCCTTTTCATCGCGACCAACGCCGGAATAATCGGCGTCTCCCGGCTCGTCTATTCGATGGGGATCCATCGACAATTGCCAAATAAGCTGCGCGAGCTCCACCCTCGCTTCGGGACTCCGTGGATCGGGATCATCATCTTCAGCGGTGTCGCCTGTCTGGCAATCACGACGGGGCAGGCTGATTTCCTTGGCAACCTTTACGCCTTCGGAGCAATGCTCAGCTTCACGATCGCGCACCTTGCTGTGATCAAACTCCGCTTCCGCTACCCCGAGTTTCCGCGGCCGTATCTCGGCCCGATGAACGTGATGATTGGCGGAGTGAACATTCCGATCTTCGCCGTGCTGGGCGCGATCGGCACGGGCCTCGCGTTCATTGTTGTGACCGTGCTTCATCTTGACGTCGCGATAGCCGGAATCGGCTGGCTGATCATCGGTTGCATTGTCTATCCGGTCTATCGCCGCAGCCAGGGGCTCAGTCTGACCGAGACCGTGTCGGTTGAGATCAAGGCCCAGGTGACGGCAGGCGAGGCAGCCTATGAATCGGTCCTGGTAGCGCTCGAACCTCCCAACTACTCCCCGGCAGCGGTCGCGACGGCGATCAGGCTTGCCGCGCGCAAGCGGCGCGGAATCCACATTCTCGTCCCAATCCCGGTCCCTTCCTCAGCCCCAATCAATGCTGAAATGCCCGAGCAGGAGGAGCGTGCACAGGCGATGATCGAGCAGGCCCGGCTCCAAGGGGGCCGTCTGGTGACCGGCCGCTGGATCAAGGTTCGGGCAGGTCAAGCCGGGGGCATGATCGTCCAGGAGGCGATCGATCTTCGCGCGCGCGCAGTCGTCCTTGCTCTGCCGAGGCGTCAAGGCGCCAACATCTTTGACAAGGCGATCGAAACTGTGCTGCGCGAACGCCCCTGCCGCGTGATTATCCAGAGTGACCCAACAAGCCATCGATCCACCTTGGGCGAGACGCTGGACGCTGCTGAGGTGCCGCTATGAGCGCTCCCTCCGGCCGCAACCTGCACGCGTCAACCACGACGATCCTTTCGGTATTGATGATCATCATCGGCGCAGGCTTGGTGATTCGGACGCTTACGCTCGGCGGAGGGCTGTTCGCGATCGGCGTCATCATGGGCGTGCTCTTCGTCGCCGCCGGGTTCGGGCGGCTCTGGGTAGCAACGCGAGGACCCAAGTAATGGCGCCAGACAAGCCGCACAATAGGCAGACGTTTGGCCGCGAGCTCGGTTCGCCGGTGCTCTTCAGCGTCATCTACACGGTGATCGCGAGCGCGATCTACATCTGCCTTGGGGTCGTTGCCGGCTACGCGCTCGGCCTCACACCGGTCGTCTTCCTCGCCGGCGGCCTGATGTTCGTCTTTGCTGCGATGACGTACGTCGAAGGTTCGTCGCTCCACCAAGAGCGCGGCGGTTCAACCGTCTTCGCGCGCTTTGCCTTCAACGAGTTTTGGAGCTTCGTCGCCGGCTGGGCAATTCTGCTCGACTACGTGATCCTGCTCGCCGCTGCAGCGCTCTCCGCGACCAGCTACCTGCAGGCTTTCTGGGCCCAGCTTGGCGAAGGCGCGATTGAGGGGGTCCTAATTGTCGGCATCCTGATCTACGTAGCGGTCCGAAATATCCGTGGCTTCTCAAGTACTCGGTCGCGGCGGATCGCACTCCTCGTCGTCGCCGACATCGTGCTGCAGCTTGCTCTGATAGGGCTTGGCCTAATCTTTCTGCTCGAGCCGGGGACGTTGATCTCCTCGATCGAGCTCGGCAGTAGTCCGACCTTCCAGAATCTGATCGTCGCGCTCGGCATCGCGACCGTGGTTTCGACCGGCCTCGAGTCTGCATCGGGACTTTCGGGCGAGGTCGCGGTCGGGCGGGCAGGTTTGAAGCGGCTCGTCACTACCTCCTCGCTCACCGTGATCATTGTCTACACCGGGATCGCAGTCGTCGCGATCAGCGCGCAACCGGTCATTGACGGCCAGACGGCGCTATCGACGACTTATAAGGACGCACCAATGCTCGGGCTGGCGGCAGGTTTCGATCAGCATTGGCTCGCCGAGGGGAGTCGCTTTGTTATCGCGGCGATCGCTGTTGTAACGCTGATTGCTGCCGCCAACTCAACGATGCTCGGCCTGTCACGGCTGGCATATTCGCTCTCAACTCACCGTCAGATTCCAAGCGCTCTCGGCCGGCTCCACCCGACCCGCTTCACGCCGTGGGTATTGATCGTGATCGCCACGATCGTCGCGATCGCGCTCGCCGTTCCGGGGGATCTGCTCTTGCTGCTGAATGTCTACGCTTTCGGCGCGCTGTTAGGCCTGACGATCGCGCATGCCTCGATCGTTCGGTTGCGGATTACCGAACCGGATCGGCCGCGTCCGTACTCGATGCCGTTCAACATCAAGATCTCCGGCAAGAGCATTCCGCTTCCCGCGCTCTTCGGAATGGTCTTCAGTGCGCTGATCTGGATCAGCGTTGTCTGGACCCACCCGTCGGCGCGCTGGGTTGGCTTCGGCTGGATGGTTGCGGGCCTGCTGCTGTACTTCGTCTACCGGCTTTCGACCGGCAAGACGCTGACAAGGCGCGTGACTGTTCCGCGCGAAGCGCTCCGCGGCGAAGCAGCGGAGGTCGAGTACGACTCGATCCTCGTGCCGATTACCGGCAGCGTGCTCGACGACGACATCATGCAGACCGCTGGACGGCTCGCTGCGGAGGCAAGCGAAGAGGACGGCTTTGAAGGCGAGGCGCGGATCGAGGCGATCTGGGTCACCGAGGTTCCAATGTCGCTGCCGATCGACGCGCGCCTCCCTGAAGAGGAGACGCGCCGCGCTCGTGCAGCGCTGGCGCGCGCCAAGGCGGTCGGCGAGGAGTACGACAACGTGCAGGTCGATACGGCGAGGGCGCGAGGCAGGCGCGCCGGGCAGACGATCATTGCTGAGGCGCGCAGGCGTGGAGTTCAGGCAATTGTGCTCGCTGCGGAGGAACCGACGCGCATCACCGGTGGCGCTCTACTCGGTGGCGGCTACTCAGGAGATCTTGTGATCGGTGAGACGGCCCGCTACGTGCTCTCGAACGCGCACTGCCCAGTGATTGTCACCGCGCCGCCAGCCGGCGACCAGGCGGTCTCAGCCGGCGTTGCTAATGAGCCGGACGCTGAATCACCGGAACGCTAGGATTCGCAGCGATGTCATTCGTCCTCATTGTTGGTTCCGGCCGTGTCGGCTCGACCGTCGCGCGCAACCTTCTCGCCGCCGGTCACGAGGTCTCCGTGCTCGATGGCGACCCGCTCTCTCACGAGCGCCTCGACGCAGGTCAGGATTCGACCTGGGAGGGGGCAGGGGGACGCTTCACGATCGGTCAGGCGATCGAGCGTGACGCGCTAGTCGAAGCGGGGATCGAAAACGCTGACGTCTTTATCGCCTCTACCAACGGCGACAACACAAACCTGACGATCGCCCAGATCGCGCAAAAGATGTTCAACGTTCCGCGCGTGATGGTGCGCGTGATGGATCCGGCGCGAGCCGAGTGGTACTCAGCACAGGGCTTGGAGACAATCTGCCCGACCAGCTACGCGGTTCAGATGTTCGAAAAGGCGCTCGAATTGCCGAAGGAAGGCAGCTGATGTACGCCGTAGTCATCGGCGGCGGCAAGGTCGGTCTCAACCTCACGCGCGAGCTTCTCGCTAAGGGCACCGAGGTCACTTTGATCGAGTCCCGTCGCGACCGCTACCTGCGGATGGACGCCGAGCTCGGCTTCGTCGTCCAGTACGGCGACGGCACCGAGCTGTGGGTCCTCGAGCGCGCCGGCATCCAGCGCGCTGATCTAGTCGTGGCCGTCACCGGCGACGATGAAGACAACATTTTGATCTGCCAGATAGCGCGCGACAAGTACCAAGTAGACCGGTTCATCTCGCGCGTCAACAACCCGCGCAACCGCCAGTACTTCGAGCTACTTGACATCCGCCCGGCATTCTCGGCAACCGACCTGATCCTCAGGCTGATCGAGCACGAGGTTCCCGACTACGGCCTGGTTCATCTGCTTGATCTACCAGAAGAGCAGCTCGAAGTGATCGAGATCGTCGTCTGCGAGGGTTGTCGCGCCGCTGGCTTGGAAGTTCAGCAGCTAGAGCTACCCGAGGGGAGCATCGTCATCTCGGTGCTGCGCGACGAGGGCGGCTTCGTGCCAAAGGGTGACACCGTCATCTACGCCGGCGACGAAGTCCTTGTCTGTCTCGATCCGGGCCTCGAATCTCAGGTCACGGCGCTGTTCGAAGCAGCCAAGTAGAGCCTTTAGCGCCTATACTTGGCGACTCATTGCGGGATGGTGTAATGGCAGCACGCCTGGTTCTGGTCCAGGAAATTGGGGTTCGAATCCCTGTCCCGCAGCTTTACGCAGAGAACGTAGCTGGGAAGCCTTCGGCCACGAGCGCGGCACCCGCAGCGCCGCGTGCGGCGACGGCGTTGTAATGCGCCGCGAGCGTCGCGTCGTCAGACCAACGCGATCCGGCATCGAGATCCTGTGCCCAGCCAGTCAACATCGCGAGGAAACCGTCGGCGACGGTGAACTGCGCGCCGATTAGGAAGGGTCCATCGTCGATCTGCGCCGCTAGGACGTCGGCCACGCGAGCGAGTTCGGTCACCGAGGCTTCTTGAACAGCCGCTAGGCCTGCTGCGTCGGTTGTGGACTGCTCTGGGTAATACCAGCGCAGGAATGAGGCCTGAGCGGTGTTAGTCAGCAGCGTGAGCCAGCGCAGCGTCTTCGCCCAGTCGTCGCTGCCTGTCGCGGGCATCAGTGCAGCTTCTGGGTACTTCTCAGCGATGTATAGACAGCAGGCAGCGGCCTCCGTCATGACGAGATCGCCGTCGACGAGCGTCGGGACCTTGCCCATTGGGTTCAGCGCGTCGTAGCCGGGTGGAGCTGTGTTGTTGCCAGCGTCGTCGCGCTCCACTTCGAGCAGTGTGTAGTCGGCGCCAGCCTCATCGAGTGCGATACGCGGCGCGGTCGCGGAGCTGCCGGGCATTGAGTAGAGAGTGATCATCTGCCGCACGCTATCACCGCTTCACGGCCGGATACGCTTAAGGCGTGAGCACCTCTTCATTGCGAGAACTTTGGCGCCGAGGCCAGCGGGGCTGGCCGAAGGACGCCCCGATCGCGCAGTTCCCGAACGCGCCTCTGCTGACGGCAATTGCGGCCTGGATCGTCGGCCATTTCACTAGCGGTTCGGTCCACGACGCTGCCTCGGCTGTGTTCTACGTCGCGCTCAGCTGCTTCGCCTGGTGGGAGGTCACGGACGGAGTGAATAGAGGGCGCCGCGTGATGGGTGCGGCGGTGTTGCTCTTCGTTGTGGTCAGTCTCGCGGGCAAGCTCGGCGCCTGACCCTCCGGCGACCGCTACGACGCGATTGG
>WLNV01000005.1 GCA_009699615.1 Actinomycetota bacterium | reverse complement strand
GCGCGCCCGGTGCGCGAGTCATAGAAGCCGCGCTTTCCGACTACGTAGCCGAGCCTTGAGAGCCGACTCTGGAGATACTTGACAGCCAGTCCGCGGTCGCCAGCCCGTGCATAGCGCGAAACGACCCTGACACGCACCGAACTGGACTGCGCTGCCGCCATCTCGGCCGTCGCAGCATGGCTAGCGCGGATCGTCAACCGACCACCTTGGTTCAGCTTCATCGGCAACGCGAAGCGGCCTACAGAGCCGTCCTGCTTGATCGCGAGTGTCCGCGTGATCAGCTTGCGGCCGCGGCGCGTGATCGTCAGCACAACGTTCTGCCCGGCCACAAAGGTCCCGACCGTTCCCTTGATCGTCCAAGACTCGCCGCCGAGAACCTGCCGCTGGGTCAGGCCGGTGAAGCCGAGTTTGATCGTCGTCTTGACCTGGACAACCGGTGGCTCCGTGAGCTCCGGCACAGGGTCCTGCGCGGCGGCCACGGCAGGGACTGCCAGCAGCGCGAGCGAAAGAACTGCGGAACCAATAGCGCATCGACGGCGGGCCACCGACAGATTGTACGTCGCCCTCCCCCGGATTGCGTCAGCTCAGCGCCGAGGCCGGCGCCGGGCCTGCCGCCAGCCGGACCAGCCAACAGATCAAAGCCACGATCGCCAGCGTGCCAATCAACACCGGGACCATCTGCCAGCCCCAACCTTGAGAGGAACAGAAGGCGATTGAGTTGTTCGCGGCGTGAATCGCAATGCACGGATAGATCGACCCGGTCTTGGCGTAGAGCAGGCAGAGCGCGAATCCGAAGAAGGCCAACGGAACCAGAAAGGCGATGTTCGATGAACCGGCGTGGATCGCACCGAAGATCAATCCGGTCGTAACTGCCGCTGGCCAGATCCCCTTCCATGACCGCAATGCCGTGAAGAAGAAGCCGCGGAAGAAGAACTCCTCAGCCAGCGGCGCTAAGACACAGACCAGAATGCCGACGCATACGAGCGCCAATCTGCTCTTGTCGGCGCCCAGCTCGGTGGGCAGCTTCTCACTCGTGTTCTCGGCGCCGACCAGGTTGACCCAAGCCAGCGTGACGGCGAGGAATGCCGCCCATGTCACGAGCCCCCAACCAACGGCAGGCCAGAAGCGCGTTGCGCGCAGGCCGAAATCCCACGGCCGTGGGCGACCAGCGATCCGCGCGAAGATCACGGCTGCGCCGATCAGGCAGAGATCCTGAACTACCGTCGCGAGAATGTTGACCGCCGGCGACGGATTGGCGAGCTTGCCACTTGCAACTACCGAGCCATCGAAGGCGCCGCCGATCAGGGTAAGAATGACGGCGCCTACAGCGGCTGCGACAAAGCCAACGAGCAGCGCCGAGAATCCCATCCAGACGCGCCAATCTGGCGCGATCGAGGTTGGCTCAACGCCGTCGGGAAGCTCCGGTCGCTGCGGCGGCGAGGGGTGAACGAACGGCGCTGGCAGCCCCTCGGGGTAGGCGGTCGACATCGGCGGCAACTTTAGCGATCGCCAGTCAACAGGCGATCGAGCGAATCGAGCACGATTTCGTCGTTCAGCTCGCCGTATTGCTTGTAGCGATCAACCAGCACGGGAAGGACCCCGGCCGCTCGTGCCATCGCAAGATCGGAGGCCGGGTCGTCGCCTACGTGCCAGACGGTCGACTCGCCGGTTCCGCCGACGCGGCTGACAGCTCGCCGGATCAGCTCCGGGTCAGGTTTCGCCAGCCCCTCCTCGGCCGAGATCACGACGCCGTCAACGCGCTCGCGCAGACCTGTCTGATCGAGCACGTCGTAGAGCGAGATGTCCCAGTTGCTGACGATTACGAGGCGGGCGCCTGCCGCCCGGAGACGATCCAGAACGCCGTGAACTTCAGCAAAGGGAGCGAAGCGAACCGCCTCCCCGAGCGCCTCACGCATTGCGTCAAAGCCAATCACCGACGCCGACTCGGGAAGGGCCTCTGCGAGTACCTCGGTCGAGCGGTCGCGCAGCTGTTCGAGCCCTTCGCGGGTCCCGGCGAACGGGCTGTTGGCGCGGTAGTAGCCCATCTCGGCGCCGAGCGCGTGCGCAGCCTCGTCGGCGCTGACGGTTACGCCGCGACCGGCCAGGGCCTCGAGCAGTCCGCCGACAGGATCAACGACCTCGATCAACGTTCCGAGCGCGTCGAGCGAAACGATCTCCGGCAAGCCGGTGGGCAATGAATTGGCCATCGTTGCTGTGATGTTCCCTCATTAGCGTCCTGAACCTGCCAATCAAGCGGCGCTTCACTGATACCCCACCAGCTAGAATTGCCTCTCTTCGCTGTGGATATGGGCGCTTTTGGAAGGTGCCGACCAGACTGCCGCGAACAACTACTCACGTGTCTCTACGCAGCCGAAAACTTCGTCGTCATCGCAGCCAAGCAGGTGCCGGGCGAGCGATCTTTGCGCTGCTCGCAGTCGGTGGAGCGGCCGCATTCATCGCGGTTCTCGGCGGATTCGGCTATCTAGCGTCGGTCGCGTCGTCAGCGCCGAAGCTGTCGGCCCTCAAGCCGAGTGAACAGGGCGCTACTTCAGCGGTCTATTCAGCCGACGGAACACGGCTCGGTTTCATCCAGGGCGACGTGCTGCGCACGACGGTAGACCAGACCGCAATGACAGACGACATGCGCAACGCAACCGTCGCGATCGAGGACCGCCGTTTCTACAAGCACAACGGTGTCGATTACGAAGGAGTGGTGCGCGCCGCCGTAAAGAACGTCTCCAGCGGGGCGACAGTACAGGGCGGCTCAACATTGACGATGCAGCTGGTGCGCAACCTCTTCGAGGGCAACAAAGAGCGCACGATCACGCGTAAAATCCGCGAGGCCAAGCTGGCGACGGACCTTGAGAGCAAGCACCCCGGCGAGGCTGGCAAGCGCTGGATCCTGACCGAATACCTCAACAACGTCCCCTACGGGACAGTCGGTGGCCAGACTGCCGTTGGCGTAGAGGCGGCGTCGCGAGTCTTCTTTGACAAGCCGGCGAGCAAGCTGACGCTCCCTGAGTCGGCCCTGCTGGCCGGACTGCCGCAGGCGCCGTCGCAATACAACCCGTTCCTCGCTCCGAAGCTGGCACGCGCGCGGCGAAGCGAGGTCCTCAACCAGATGGCAGACGAGGGCTACATCAGCGAAGCGCAGAAAGTCGACGCGCAGCGGCAGCCGCTCGGCGTCAAGAGCAACAGCTATTACGCGCAGCGCCGCGAGGGCTACTTCTTCGACTACGTCCGCAACGAGCTGATCAAGCGCTATGGCGCTGAACGCGTGCGCGCAGGTGGGATGAAGGTATTCACAACCGTCGATCTGAGATTGCAGGAGGCGGCTCGCACCTCGATTGCCGGGCAGCTCGGTTACCCGGGGGCGCCTTCGGCAGCAGTCGTTTCGATCGACCCCAAGACCGGCTACATCAAGGCGATGGCCTCGTCAGGCGACTACTCGGCCTCAAAGTTCAACCTCGCTTCGCAAGGCAAGCGCCAGCCGGGCTCAACCTTCAAGGTGATGGTGATGATGGCGGCGCTGCGCCAAGGAGTAGACATCAACAAGGTCACGTACGAGTCGAAGCCACTGAAGTTCGTCGACGAGGCAACCGGCACGCCGATCGACGTTCAGACCGATGACCACTCCTACGCGGGCTCAACGACGATCTTCGACGCGCTGGTGCGCTCCGACAACACCGTCTTCCAGCAGCTTGACCTCGACGTCGGGCCTGAAGAGGTCCGCAAGACGGCCTACGACATGGGAATCACCAGCCACCTCGACGCCTACCCGGCTGAGGGACTTGGGGGTCTGACGAACGGTGTTTCGCCGCTTGAGATGACGAGCGCCTACGTGACCGTCAACAACGGTGGCTGGAGAATCCGTCCGGTGGCGATCAAGAAGGTCGAGTTCGCCGATGGCTCCGTCGACACGTCGCTCGGTCGCCGCAACCGCGTCAAGGTCTTCACCGATGGCCAGACGCACGAAGCCGTCAAGGCGATGGAGGCAAATGTTCAGGGCGGGACCGGGACCGGCGCTGCGCTCGGCTGCCCGACCGCTGGCAAGACCGGCACGACCAGCAACTTCACCGACGCTTGGTTCGACGGCTTCACGACCTCGCTGAACACTGCCGTCTGGGTCGGCTTCCCTGACGCTGCGATCTCAACGGGAATGTTCGGCGGCCAAGCTCCTGCGTCGATCTTCCACGACTTCATGCAGGTCGCGATGGAAGGGCGTGCCTGCGACGCGTTCCCTGATCCAAAGGAACCATTCGTCGCCCAAGACTTCCTCGGTACGTATGCCACCAATGGCGCGCCTGGCGACGCCGTCGATCCGCTCGCCGAGGACAAGAACAAGAAGAAGGACAAGAAGCCGAAGGACAAGAAGAACAACGGCGGCCAGTACGAATCACCGCCGAACCCCAAGCCGACGCCGACTCCGGTGCCGACACCAACGCCGACACCAAAGCCCAAGCCGCCACCGGAACCAACGCCAGTCGATCCCGGCACAGGTGGCGTAACGCCCGGCTGACCGGCGCAGCGACTGCTACGGTCAGCGCTGATGGCCAAGGAAGAGAAAGTTGAGTTCGAAGGCGACGTCGTTGAGGCGCTGCCCAACGCGATGTTCCGCGTCAAGCTCGACAACGGCCATCTGGTGCTCGGTCACGTAGCCGGCAAGATGCGCCGCTACCGGATCCGAATTCTTCCCGGTGACCGCGTCCGCGTGGAGGTCTCGCCTTACGACCTCGACCGAGCGCGGATTGTCTACCGACACCGCTAGAAGGTTGTAAGTGAGCGAAAGGTCGCTCATCAGCGCCTTTGAGCAGCTGTTCGCCCAGCGCGGCGAGCGCAACGTCAACTGGATCGGCGACGACTGCGCCGTGATTCGCTCGAAGCCGTACTGCGTGACCAGCGTCGACTCGATCGTTGACGGGATTCACTTTCGCCTCGATCACGAACGTGTCGGCGTTGCCGATGTAGGCCACAAGGCACTTGCCGTTGCGCTCTCCGATCTGGCAGCGATGGCTGCCGAACCGGGCGAGGCCTATCTCTCGCTCGGTATTCCCGACGGATTGACCGACGGCGACGTTCTCAGCCTCGCGGCCGCAGCCGAGGCGCTTGCGAAGCTGAACTCGGTCACGATCGCCGGCGGCGATCTGGTCAGGTCACCGGTTCTCTTCTGCTCGGTCACGGTCGTTGGATGGAGCGAAGATGCCGATCAGCTCGTCGGCCGTGCCGGCGCCAAGGCCGGCGACGGCGTCTATGTGAGCGGCCCTCTCGGCGCGGCAGCAGCCGGGCTGGCTTTGCTCGAGGGCGCGGCGGGGAGCGCGCTTCCGCAGCCGCTGGCGGAAGCGCTGATCTCCGCCCAGCTCCGGCCACAGCCGAGGTTCGATTGCGCGCGGCAACTGCGCGCGGCCGGCGCCGATGCGCTGATCGACATCTCCGATGGACTCGCGACCGACGCAGGCGAGATTGCGGCTCGCAGTGGTGTCACGTTGGAGATCGATCTGGCCGCGATCCCGCTGGCCGAAGGCGTCGCGCAGATAGCGCGGGAGCTAGGCCGCGACGCAGCGCAATTTGCCGCCAGCGGCGGCGAGGACTTCGAACTCTGCAGCGCGCTGCCCGAGGCCGCCGCTGCCGCCGTCGACGGCTTGATCCGCATCGGCAGCGTCACCGACGGGCCTGCCGAGGTTCGCTTCATCGACTCAGATGGTCGAAGCGTTGAGCTGCACGGTTACGAGCACCGCGTCGGCGACGATCCGTCAGCGCCGACGGGCTGAGTCGACTCCACCTAACGACCCGGGGCCGGCGTAGCTGACCGGCCCACGAACCGTGATCGCCTGATCCGGGGCACCGGCGCGGCGCGCCGTGTGGAGCAGAGCTGCAGCGGCAGCCCCACAGGCGACGCACCAGCCCACCGCGATCAGCAGCGGAGGGGTGCCGCCAGCGAGCGAAAGGAAGATGAACCAGAGCAGACCAGGAACCGAAAGCGAGAACTGGTCGAGGTAGACGAGCGCGACCGCGAGAATGGGGAGCAGACTGAACAGAATCCAGAAGGTCGCCCATCGGCGTCGCAGCGGCAGCTCACGGGCGCCGACCAGCAGCCAGATGTTGGCGGGCAGGATCAGCAGCACGGCTGCATACGGATTGAAGGCCCAGACCACCGCCGAGGCGAGACAGGCAATCAGCGGCGGGGCCAGAGCAGCCCCTGGTGCAGGGCTCGAATCGCTGACTGTCAGTGCCCGGTTGATCACCGGCCGCAGTACGAGGAAGGCGAGCGCGAAGATCACGAGCGCGCTGACGATCGCGCCGATGCCTGCGGTCGTGAATGGCAGAGAGCCAGGGGCGGCTGGCGGGGCCGTGGCGTTGAGCGCGCCGAAGAGACCCAGTGCACGGATGAAGATCGCCGCGAGCGCGAACGGCAGTGCGGCTGCCAGCACCCAGACGATCCAGCGGGCGACCGGCGAGCGTTCGCGCCGCAGTCGCGCGAAACCATCGGCGGCAGTCAACAGCGCAGGTAACAGCAGCGCCGCAACGAGTAGTCGGATTGCCCACGGTGGCAGCAGCTTGCGTGTTACGACGAGGTCGAGGCTCGGGCTGGCGCCGGAGATCTTCGGGTTCTGGTCGAGCGCCGTTATCGACCTAAGCGCAGCGCGGCCGAAGCCCTGTAGCTGCGTTGAATCGACAGGGGCGTCCCCGGCCGGGGGGAGTTCGCCGCTGGCTGAGAGAAGAACGGTCGCGATTCCATCAGCTATCGGCGGGCCCTGCTGGCCGATCGTGACCGGCCACGCGAACCGCGCAAGCTCGCTGCGCGCCAGCGGTGAGGCGGCCTTCAGTCCCGTCTCAGCGCGCAGGGCAGTTGCCACGGTCCGTGACAGAACCAGTGGCGCGGCGCCCGCCGAGCTCGCCCATCCGGTCACAAGCTGATCGGTCGTCACCGGTCCGGCGAGATCGCCGAGGACGATGATCGCGTCGACCGGCTGCTGAAGCTGCTGCGCGAGTTGCCGGATCCCGGCCTGCCCCCCTGTCGACCCGCTGACCGAGGCGAAGGTCACGCTTCGGAGCGGCCGCGCGAGCGCGATCACGCGGGCAATCTCGATCAGCGCGGCAGTGCCCGAGAGAGCAGCAGAGGAACGCGGTGCCAGCGCGTCACGGGCGGCAACTAGAACCACCTGTGCACCGGGCGCCGAGCCTGGCAGCGTCGCTTCGACCGTGACGAGATCACGTTCACCATCAACGGTCTTGGCATCCTTGACTGCGCGCGTACGGATCGCGACCTTCGGCAACACGGCGCGCAGCTCCTGCGCGACGCGCAGCGCCAACTTCTGATCGCCGGGGCTTCCGGGCCGCCGCGACGGGTACTCGTTGCTCAGCGCCGTCAGCATCCGCGCAGCTCTGGCACCGTCGAACGCCGCTGGGACCAGATCCGAGCGCAGCGGAGCAGGCCTGTTCTCAAGCGAGAAGGCGACGATGATTAGGACGAACAGCACTGGGACGAATGCGGCTCGGTAGATGCGCGGGTCAAGCATTGCTGAAGAGGAAGGTTAAAGCGCCTAGGCTGGCACTCGCTGATGACAGAGCACACCGCGCGCATTCTGCTCGTCGATGACGAGCAGTCAATCCAGGAGCTCCTCTCCTTTCCACTCCGCCAGGACGGCTACGAAGTCGTCCAGGCCAGCGACGGTCGTGAAGGGCTGGAGCGCTTCCGCGAGTCGACTTTCGACCTCGTAGTACTCGACGTGATGATGCCGCGCATGGACGGCTTCGAACTCTGCCAGCGGCTGCGAGCGCGCAGCACCGTGCCGATCATCATGCTGACCGCCAAATCGGAGGAGATCGACAAGATCGTCGGACTTGAGATTGGCGCCGACGACTACATCACGAAGCCTTTCTCGGTGCGCGAGTTCCGTAGCCGTGTGAAGGCGTTGCTGCGCCGTTCGTCACTTGCAAGTGAGCCGGGCGAAGACGATGAGAACGAATTGATCACGAACGACCAGCTTCAGATCGATCCGCCCAAGCGGCGCGTCGTGCTCGCCGGCGCCCAGGTCGAGCTGACCTTTGTCGAGTTCGAGATTCTGCTCGCGCTGGCGGGCAGCCCGGGGCGCGTCTGGAGTCGAGACCAGCTGCTCAGTCAGGTTTGGGGAAACAGCGACTACCGTGATCCAAGAACTGTTGACGTCCACATCCGCCACCTGCGCGAGAAGCTTGAAAGCGACACGCGCGAGCCGAACTACATCCTCACCGTACGCGGCGTTGGCTACCGCTTCCGCGAGCTTGACGGGTCCTGATGCGCCAGCCAAAGTCGATCGCCAACCGGCTCGCTCTGCTCTTCTTCGCAATCACGCTCGGGGCGATGGTGATCGTCTACGCCGGTGTCGTTCCGCGGCTCGAATCGAACTTGACCAGTGAGCGCACAGCACAGTTGTCGGCGCACGCACAACGTTTCAAGGGCGGAATCGAGAGCAAGCTCGCCGCCGGCGCCCCGGTAGACCAGATCGACCTCGCCGTGCGCGCGGCAGCCGATCAGGCAAACGCCCGTGTGACGCTGATCGGTGTCGGCAACAACGGCAAGGGAACGGCGCCATTCGTCAAATCGGATTCCGATCTGCGGACCTCAATCGGCAATCTCGTCTTTCCTGCCGGACTACAGGCGATCGGTTCCGGAAGCGCGGAGACGGCAGTTGAGTCGATCTCCGGCGGACGCGTCGCCGAGGCGGCGTTGCCGCTGTTCTCGAAGGACCCCGAAAGCGGTCGGCGCGTACTCGGTGATGTCCTCGTCTTCTCTGCACCGCTGGGCGATGTGGAACGAAATGTGACGCTCGTTCGCAACCGCATTCTGCTCGCCGCAGTGATCGCTCTCGTCGTCGCGCTCGTCGCCGGCTACCTCGTTGCGCTCTCGTTTGGGCGTCGTGTGTCGCGGCTTGAAACGACCGCTCGCCAGGTCGCTGACGGCGACCGCACCGCTCACTTCACAGTTGACAACGACGACGAGCTCGGCCGCTTGGCGGCCGCACTCGAGGCGATGCAGACGCAGCTCTCGGAGCTTGACAGCGCGCGCCGGCGATTCATCGCGACGGCATCGCACGAGCTTCGAACGCCGATCTTCTCGCTCAGCGGGTTCGTCGAACTGCTCGAGGACGAACAGCTTGATGAAGCGACCCGACTGCGCTTCCTTGGCCAACTGCGCGATGGCGTAGCGCGGCTCGAGAAACTGACGACAGACCTACTCGACCTGTCGCGGATTGACGCCGGCGCAGTCGAACTGCAGCGCGAACTAACCGACATCGGCAAACTCGCAACCGAGGTTGCCAACGAGTTTGTGCCAGCCCTAACGGAGCATGATTCGCAGCTGGAAGTGCGGATCGCAGCGCAGCCCCTCCAAGCCAACTGCGATCCCGAGCGCCTGGCTCAAGTTGTGCGAATCCTCGTCGACAACGCCGTCGCCCACACGCCGAAGGGAACCGACGTGATAGTCGCGACCAGCCATCCCGGAGAGCGCGCGCGGATCGCCGTAACCGACTTTGGCGAAGGAATCCCGCGCGGCGACATCGAGCGCGCCTTTGAACCTTTCTACACCTCCGACGGAACGCGCGGCGCCGGCCTGGGCCTCGCGATCGCGCACGAACTGGTCGAACGAATGGGCGGCACGCTCAGCGTCGAGAGCGCACCGGGGCGGACAACCTTTGCGATCGAGCTTCCTGCGTGATCATCCGGCCATCTGGTCGCGATTGAAGCACTCGGCGGGTAGGCTGACCAAGTGACCCAGACTCCATTTGTACTCGTCTCAAACCGCGGGCCTGTGACATTCAGCGATGACGGCGAGATCACTCGCGGCGGTGGCGGTCTGGTCACGGCGCTGACAGGCCTCGTCTCGCACCGCAAGGCAGTCTGGATCGCGAGCGCGATGTCTAACGGCGACATCGAGCGAGCTCGAGAGGCCGACGGCCATCCGTTCAGCGTCCAGTCTCCACTCGGCGGCGAGTACGAGGTCCGACTGGTGGCCAGCGAAGCCGAGGCATTCGACCGCTTCTACAACATCTTCGCCAACCCGATGCTGTGGTTCATCCAGCACTACCTCTGGGACATCTCGAACGCGCCGGACGTTCGGCAGTGGGAGATCGACGCCTTTGAGCTCGGCTACAAGGTCGTCAACAACGACCTCGCGGAGGCAGTGATCGAGGAGATCGAAGGCAAGCCGGACCCGGTCGTGATGGTCCATGACTACCACCTCTACACGCTTCCGGGGATTGTCCGCGCCGCGCGCCCGGACGTGTTCCTCCACCACTTCATTCACATCCCATGGCCACAGTCGGACGCATGGCGTGTGCTGCCAACCGAGATCCGCGATGAGCTCTACGCGGGCCTGCTGGCCAACGACATCATCGGTTTCCACACTCAGGCATATCGCCGCAACTTCATCCAGTGCTGCCGCGACCTGCTCGACCTTGAGGTCGATTTTGAGCGAGGCATCGTTCACTACGGCGGGCGCGAGATATGGATCCGCGCATACCCGCTGCCGATCGACGCTGCCGCGACGGAAAAGGTCGGCAACTCGCCGCGAACGCTGGAGCTGGAGGCCGAGCTGGAGCGCCGCCGCCGCGAGCACCTGATCCTGCGAGTTGACCGCGCCGACCTTTCGAAGAATGTTCTGCGCGGCTTCACAGCCTTCGACCTCTTCCTCGACCAGCACCCTGAGTTCCGCGAGCACGTTTCGTTCATAGCTCAGCTGATGCCGTCGCGGACCGACGTTCCCGAGTACGCC
This sequence comes from Actinomycetota bacterium, assembly GCA_009699615.1. Classification (GTDB taxonomy): domain Bacteria; phylum Actinomycetota; class Thermoleophilia; order Solirubrobacterales; family Solirubrobacteraceae; genus F1-60-MAGs163. The sequence goes on along the minus strand of WLNV01000005.1, from coordinate 9,712 downwards.
GAGTACCTCGAGAAGATCGAGGCGCTCGTCGCAGTCGTCAACCTGCGCCACGGTACGCCCGACTGGATGCCGATCCAGCTCAAGCTGCGCGACGATCTCGAAGAGGCGATGGCCAGCTACCGCCAATACGACGTGCTGCTGGTCAATGCAATGTTCGACGGAATGAACCTCGTCGCCAAGGAGGGTCCGCTCGTCAATCAGCGCAACGGTGTTTCGATCCTCTCTGAGAACACTGGCGCGCACGAGGAGCTGGGCGAATTTGCGCTCAGCGTCAACCCGTTCAACATTCAGGAGCTTGCAGACGCGATCTACAGCGCCTTGACGATGGAACCGCAGCGGCGCAAGGAACGGATCGACGGTCTCAAAGCGATCGTCACTGAGCGTGACCCTGGCGACTGGGTCGACGACCAGCTTGCCGACATCCGCTCCAAAGCCGATGCAAACGAGGCAGCAGCAGACTGAGCGCTGGCGGGCTACGGCCAGCCGAATTCATGCGCTGCAGCCGCCTCGTCGGAACGCGGTGCTGGCGACGGCAGCGATTGGGGCTCAGTCACCGAAGCTGTTGGTCGCTGGCGCGGCGGTGCCGTGACCCGCTTGACCGGGGCAGGATGAAGCTTCTCTCGTCGCGCCTTGGCGTCTTTCCGCGGTGGCGGCGGCCGATGTGGCGGCCGGTCGTGCGTCGAGCCGGCAGCGGGCCGCAGGGGCGGTGCCTCGCTCACTGAGGCTTCAACTAGCGGGTGCGGCGCAGGATCCGGAATCGCAGGCGCTCGCTGTCGCAGACTCGGCAGAACAAAGACGAGCGCGATCAGGGCCGCTGCGGCGGCGAGCTGAAGCGGCGTTCGATACGTCGACGGTAGGCGGCGGGCGATAACTCCCATAGCTACGGGCCTGAAACCTTCGCCCCCTGCTATCGTCGCGAGCCGAATGGTGGCCCCTGCTCCAACCTACGATCTGATGCTGATGCTCGACCCCAAGGCCGAGCAGGCGACGCGTACGAAAATTCGCAGCGACGTCAAGGCAATGATCGAGCAGGGCGGCTCAATCATCGGTGATCACGATTACGGCAATCGCCGGATGGCCTTTGAGATCAACCATGAGGCCAACGCCGAGTACGACCTGGTCCAGTTCCACGGACCGAACAGTGTCCTCGAGCAGCTTCAGCGCACGCTCCGTATCACCGACGGAGTAACCCGCTTCCGGATCATCAAGCTGCGCGCAGGCGTCGGCGATCCCCCCGATCTACGGCAAGAGGCGCCGCCAGTGGCTGAAGTAGTCGCTGAAGTAGAGGTCGCTGCTGAGGAAGTAGAAGCGGCCGTGATCGAAGAAGCCGTCGAAGAGGCAGTCATCGAAGCGGTCGTCGAAGAAGCAATCGCTGAGGAGATCGTTGACGAGGCGATCGCTGAAGTCGCAGTCGAAGAGGCAGCCGCGGACGCGGACGCCGGCGACGACACCCCTCCAGTCGCCTAAACAGCGCTGTCAGATTTACGAATCGCAACGCGACCGTAAAACAAGTGCGCAAATTGCGGCTTGATCGCTAACCGTCGCCGAGCCGCGCTTTAGACTCGCGGCACTAAACGAATGAAACTGATCCGGGCGCCTGAGCGTCCAGTGAAAGGAACACCTCATATGGCCGCTTCAAATATCAACCGCGTGATCATCACCGGAAACCTGACCTCCGATCCAGAACTGCGGGCACTGCCAAGCGGAAATTCGGTCTGCAAGCTTCGAGTTGCCTGCAACACGCGGCGCAAGGACGGCGCATCGGGCGAGTGGGTCGACAAGCCGAACTACTTCGACGTAACAGTCTGGGGCGCGCAGGGCGAAAACTGCGCCAAGTACCTCGCCAAGGGCCGCGGCGTTGCCGTTGACGGAAGGCTCGAGTGGCGCGAGTGGGAGACACCAGAGGGCAACAAGCGCCAGGCGGTCGACATCATCGCCGACAGCGTTCAGTTCCTCAGCGGCCCACGCGATGACGCAGCCGGTGGACAGGGTGGCTTCACGCCAGCCTCAGATGTGCCGACCGATACCAGCGACTTCGCTGCCGCTCCTGCCGGAGCTCCAGCAGCCGCAGCCGAAGACGACATTCCCTTCTAGCCCCGGCAGACTGAGCAAATAGCGCCAAGGCGCTACTCTTTGGCACGCAGCGGCGTTTTTTCACGCTGCTGCGGGGAATTGTGTTCCAGCGCGCGCCGATCGGCGCGCGTTTCCACGAAATACGAGAGTCAGAGACAGCTCAGTGGCTAAGAAGAAAGAAACCAACTCAGCACGCCGTAAGGACAAGAAGGGTGGCCCAATAAGCGGCCGCCGCAAGTCCTGCGCCTGCTGCAAGGACAAGATCGTCCACATCGACTACAAAGACGTGCCGATGCTCAAGCGTTTTACCTCCGAGCGCGGCAAGATTCGCTCGCGCGGAATGACCGGACTTTGCCGCCGCCACCAGACGCAGCTGGCAGAAGCCGTCAAACGCTCACGCGAACTGGCGCTGATTCCGTACGCCGGTGAGCCCGCCAACGAGGGCACTCGCCCACGCCGCGGCCGTGACCGCGACCGGGACCGCGACTAATGCCTGAGGCAATCCTGCTCAAAGACGTCGACAATCTCGGCCACAAGGGCTCGCTGGTTGTCGTTTCGAAGGGCTACCTGCGTAACTACCTGCTGCCGCGCAAGCTGGCGCAGGTCGCAACAGCGTCATCGATCGCTGCCGCCGAGATCGCCTATGAAGCCGCTGCCGCGGAGCGCGCCCAGGCCGCCGACGATTCACAGGCGCTTGCCGACCTGCTCAGCTCCACGACGCTGACGATCACGGCATCGGCTGGAGAAGACGGCCGCCTCTTCGGCTCTGTCACTCCGCAAGATATCGCCGACGCAGTCCTTGAAGCGCGCGCAGTCGAGATCGACAAGCGCAAGATCCGCCTAGAGGCACCGATCAAAGAGACCGGCTCGCACAGCATTGAGATCGATCTCGCGATCGGGATCAGGGCAACGGTCACAGTGATCGTCGCCGCGCAGTAATAGCGGGGCACCTAGTCCGCTACACGGTTGAAACAACTTGCCGCCATTTGCGGCAATAGCTTGTGCACGACACCCGATCACGTTGGTAGCTTCGATCGGTAATGGCAATGACCGCTCAGCCGCCCGGATCGCCGACCGATCCGCAGGCCACGCTACCTCCCCACTCGATCGAATCCGAGCAGGCGATCCTTGGCGCGATCATCCTCTCCGAGAAGGCTCACTACGCCTACGTCGTCGAAGAGGAGATAACTGCGGCTGACTTCTACCGAGCCCGCCACCGCGTGATCTTCGAGGCGCTGCTGGGGCTCTTCGATCGCGGCAGCGAGATTGACGTTCTCAGCGTTACCGAAGAGCTCAAGTCGGTCGGCAAGCTAGAGGAGGCCGGTGGCGAGGAGGCGATCCAGTCGCTCGTGACGGCCGTGCCGGCCGTTGGCAACCTGCGCCGTTACGCCGAGATCGTCCGGGAGACCGCCCACCTGCGGCGGCTGCTCGACACCTCGTATCGGATCCAATCGAGCGTCTACACGCGCGATGGCGACCCTCAGCAGATCGTCGACGAGGCCGAACGGTCGATTCTTGAGATTCGGATGGGTGATGGCGGCCAGGACTTCCGCGCCGTCGGCGACGTTCTCCACCAGGAGCTGCAGCGCTGGGACGACCTTGCGAAGCGCGGCGAGTCGATCACCGGCATCCCTTCCGGCTTCGCCGACCTCGACCAGATCACCGGCGGATTCCAACCCGGGAACCTGATCATCATCGCCGCGCGACCATCGATGGGTAAGTCGGCGCTGGTGACGAACATCGCTGAGAACGTCGCACTCGACAAGAAGAACCCACGCCCGGTCGCACTCTTCTCGCTCGAGATGTCGGAGGGCGAGCTGGCACAGCGCTTCATCGCCTCACAGGCGACGATCAAGGGCGACGATCTGCGCAAGGGCCGCGTCCGCGACGAGAAGTGGCAGCGCGTGCTGAAGGTCGCCGGCGAGTACGAGCGCTCAAAGCTCTACGTCGATGATTCCTCCGACATCGGCCTGCTCGACATCCGTGCCAAGGCGCGGCGCCTCCACCAGAGTCTGCGCGACGAGGGCGGCCTTGGGCTGATCATCATCGACTACCTGCAGCTGATGCGAGCCGACGGCCGCTACGACAACCGCGTCCAGCAGGTCGGCGAGATGAGCCGTGGACTGAAGATTCTTGCCCGCGAACTCAAAGTCCCCGTCGTTGCGCTCTCACAGCTATCGCGTGGAGTCGAGTCGCGACCAGACAAACGGCCGATGCTCTCGGACCTGCGTGAATCAGGCCAGATCGAGCAGGACGCCGACCTCGTGATGTTCATCTACCGCGACGAGTACTACAACCACGAAGCGTCGGAAGACCCTGGCGTCAGCGAAATCATCATCGGCAAGCACCGCAACGGCGCCCTCGGCAACGTTCGCTTGACCTTCCAGCACGAGTACCCACGATTCCGCAACATTGCGGTGGACGCGGCGTGAGCGGCTACGCCTGCAAGGACTGCGAGGATTCCGGTTGGCTCGATGCGCCGGACGGAAACGCTGTCGTCGCGTGCCACTGCCGCGAACAGCTTCTTGCCACACGGCGCTCTCGCTCGCTCTCAGCAGTGATTCCGCGCCGCTATCGCGGAGCATCGTTCGACCGGCCGCCGGTCAGCTCAATGCCCTCGGCGCAGGTCGACCTTGTACGGACCTACGTCCGCCACCTCGACGAGCGCCTCGCTGAAGGCCGTGGCCTCTGGTTCTTCGGTGGCGTCGGCACAGGCAAGACGACGCTCGCGATGCTCGTCTCGCAGACCGCAATCGACGCACGCCGTGGGGTGGCGATCTACTCGCTGCCGCGGCTGCTGGCAGAGATCCGCAGCACCTTCGAAGACGATGCCGAAGGCGGCTACGTCGACCTGCTTGACCGCCTGGCCGAGATCGACCTGCTGCAGATCGACGACCTTGGAGCAGAGAAGACCAGCGCTTGGGTGCTGGAGCAGCTCTACTCGATCGTCAACGCTCGCTACGAGGCGCAGCGCTCGATCATCGTCACAACCAATCTCGAGCGCGACGAGCTTGCCTTGCAGATCGGCGAGCGGACTGTTTCGAGGCTTGAAGAGATGTGCGAACTCTGCCCGCTGTTCGGCGAAGACCAGCGCCGATTCGAGGCCGTTGACATGCGCGATAAGGACCAGCCACCGACGCCAGACCTACGTCTGGCCTAGCGCCTCGTAGACTCCTTCGCTGATGCCAGGGATCGTTGTAGTCGGCGCCCAGTGGGGCGATGAAGGAAAAGGGAAGATCGTCGATCTTCTGGCGGAGCGTGCGCAGATCGTTGCCCGCTTCCAGGGCGGCAACAATGCCGGCCACACAATTGTCCACGGCGACGACGTCTGGAAGTTCCACCTGATCCCATCGGGGATCCTCTACCCCGACACACTCTGCGTGATCGGCAACGGCGTTGTCGTCGACCCGGGTGTACTGACCGGGGAGCTCGACGGGCTGCGCGAACGTGGCGTTGACGTAAGCAACTTCCGCCTCAGCGCCAACGCACACCTGATCATGCCCTACCACCTGATGCTTGATAAGGCCGGCGAGGCGCGGCTCGGCAAGCTTGAGATCGGAACTACGCGGCGCGGCATCGGCCCGTGTTACGCCGACAAGGCACTGCGGCTCGGTATTCGCGTTCAGGACATGCTTGACGAGAAGATCCTCAAGCAGAAGATCATGGCTGCGCTGGAGCCAAAGCGGCTGCAGCTGAGGGAGTTCGAGCGCGACCCGGCGCTCGACCTGCAGACGATCACCGAGCAGTACCTGCTTTACGGCAAGCGGCTCGAGCAGTTCATCGCCGACACGACGACGCTGATCCACGAGGCGCTCGAGGCCGATCGGCTCGTGATCTTCGAAGGAGCGCAGGGCGCACTGCTCGATATCGACCACGGCACCTACCCGTTCGTCACCTCCTCAAACCCGATCGCCGGCGCGGCCTGCACCGGCGCCGGAGTTGGACCGAAGGACATCGACGAGGTTTGGGGAATCGCCAAGGCCTACGCCACGCGCGTTGGATCGGGGCCTTTCCCAACCGAACTCGATGACGAGGTTGGCGAACGGATCCGAACCGCCGGGGGCGAGTTTGGAACCACGACCGGCCGACCGCGCCGGACCGGCTGGATCGATCTCGTTGCGCTGCGCTACGCGGCAAGGATCAACGGACTTACGGCGCTGGCGATCACCAAGCTCGATGTACTCAGCGGTTTCGAGACGCTGCCACTCTGCACCGCTTACGTCGGCGACGACGAGAGCGACGGGGCCGAGTTCACGAGCTTCCCCTACCACCAGTCCGTTCTCCACCACGTCGGCGCAAAGTACGACGAGATGCCGGGCTGGAGCGAGGACATAAGCAAGGTTCGCAGCGAAGCCGAGCTGCCGCAGGCAGTTACCAACTACCTCAACTTCATCGAAGAGTTCGTCGGCGTGCCGGTAATCATGGTCGGCGTTGGCCCCGGCCACGACCAGATCATCTGGCGCGGCGACTACGGCCCGCCTGCCGCCTAGCGTTCGCGGGCCGGAACGCCAACGACGAGCGCACCGTCGGCAACGTCGGAGCTGACGAGCGCGCCGGCAGCCACAAGTGCCGTCTCGCCGATCCGCACGCCCGGCAGCAGAATCGCGCCTGCGCCAATCCGGCAGCCGCGACAGAGCGTCGGGCCATCGAGCTGACCGTCAAGAGGGCCCGTAAGACGATCGTTCGTCGTGATCGCACCTGGGCCGATGAAGACATCATCTTCAACCACGGTGCCTGCCGTGATGTAGACCGAGCTCTGGATCGAAACGCGGTCGCCGATTACTACGTCCGGGTCAACGCCGCTGGCGCGGCCGATCACACTCTGCTCGCCGATAACGGCTCGCTCGCGGATATAGGCCTGATCACCGATTATCGTGCCCGCGCCAATCGTTGAGCCGGCGAAGATGATCGCGCCTGAGCAGATCCGCGCACCGGCGGCAATCGTCAGCGCGCTAGGGGCCTCGCCCTGGGTTGCCGAGCTGGCGCTCAAGAGCGGCAGCTTTCCGAGCACGACGTTGTCCTGAATCACTACGCCGGAACCGATCACAACGTCGTCGTGGACGACAACGTTGGCGCCAAATACGACGTCATCGGCGACAGAGGCCGAGTTTGCGACGAGTGGCAGGCTTGCAGAGCGATCGTCCATGGCAGATACCCTATTGCCGTCGTGGGTGACGCCAACAACAAACCGACCATGCACGGCGCCGTTCTGGGGCTGGGAATGATCGGTCGACATCACGCCAGGCTGCTGCAGAGCACGCCGCAGGTGACCTTTGCCGGAGCCGTCGATCCGGCTGGAGACGTTCATGGCGCCGTAGCCAACCCGGAGTTGGTCTTCTCGTCGGTTGCGGAGCTGATTGCCGCAGGGCCTCTCGACTTCGCGATCGTCGCCGTCCCAACCGAAGAACACGTTGCCGCGGTACGCGAGGTCACAGCCGCCGGCGCGTCAATACTCGTCGAAAAGCCGATCGCCGCCAGCGCCGCCGATGGACGCGAGCTGATCGAGATCGTCGAGGCTGCCGGCGTGCACGGTGCAGTCGGTCACGTCGAGCGCTGCAACCCGGCACTGATCGAGCTGCGCCAGCGCGTCAATGACGGGCAGCTCGGCGAGCTGTTCCTAATTGCCACCGAGCGTGTCGGGCCGTTCCCCGATCGCATTCGCGACGTCGGTGTCGTGAAGGATCTCGCAACGCACGACCTCGATCTTGTTCGCTGGCTCGGCGGCTCACCAATCGCTTCTCTCGCCGGGCAGACACAGAACCGGATGGGCCGACCGCACGAGGACTTGGTGCTGATCAGCGGCGCACTGACGAGCGGCGTCAGCTTCAACTCGATCGTCGATTGGCTCTCGCCGACGAAGGTGCGGAGAACGCGGGTCCTTGGTGAGCGGGGCATGCTCGTTGCCGACACGCTTACCGCCGATCTGACCTTCTACGAGAATGGTGCCGTCGGCAGCGAGTGGGGCGCGACGCAGTCACTGCGCGGCGTCAGCGAAGGCGACGTTACGCGCTACGCGCTTGCGCGCCGCGAGCCGCTGCGCGTGCAGCTCGACCGCTTCCTTGACCTGCTCGGAGGCGACAGCGACTCGCAGGTTGTGACGCTAACCGAAGGACTCGAAACCCTGGTCAGCGCCGAGGCCGTACTGGAGAGCGCGGCCAGCGGGATGACGGTCACCCCCAACGCCGCAGGCGCCTGATGCAGGCAGTCGTAGTCGCGCTCGGCAAGATCGGGTTGCCGCTGGCAGTTCAGATCGCACGCAACGGCCACAGCGTCGTCGGCTGCGACATTAATCCTGAGTTCGTCGAGCTGGTCAACCAAGCGCAGCCGCCATTCCCAGGCGAAGAGGGCCTCGCCGAGGCGCTGGCCGAAGTGATCGCCAGCGGTGCGCTGCGCGCCCAGCTCGATACAACCGCCGCCGTCGCTGAAGGCCCTGATCTCGTCGTCACCGTGCCACCGCTGGCCGTTGACGGAGAGGCGAAGCCTGATTGGACTGCGCTCGACGCCGCGATTGGCGCGATCGGCGCCGGACTGAAGGCCGGCACGACGGTCGCGATCGAGACGACGCTCCCGGTCGGCACTACTCGCAACAGGATTGCGCCCGCGCTGTCAGCCGCCAGCGGGCTGACCGCCGAGCAGGACTTCTTCACCGTCTTCAGCCCCGAACGAGTTTTCAGCGGCCGTATCTTCGCCGATCTCGCTGCATATCCGAAGTTGCTTGGCGGCCTCAGCGCGGCCGGTGAGGCGCGCGGCGTAGAGCTGTACAGATCGTTCCTCGAAGCCGAAGTGCGGCCGATGGGTTCGGCCGAGGCGGCCGAGATGGTCAAGCTCGCCGAAACGACCTACCGTGACATCAACATCGCCTTCGCCAATGAGCTGGCACGCTTCGCAGACCGCGAAGGGATTGACGTCGAGCGCGTGATTGAGGCGGCCAACAGTCAACCCTTCAGCCACATTCACAGCCCTGGAATCGCGGTCGGTGGCCACTGCATCCCGGTCTATCCCCGCTTCTACCTCGAAGGTGACCCCGATGCGACGCTTCCAGGCGCCGCACGGGCCGTAAACGACGAGATGCCTAGATACGCCGCCCAGAGGCTTGAGAAGGCGCTTGGTGGGCTTCAGGGCGCCCGAGTACTGGTGCTGGGCGCCGCTTACCGCGGCGGAGTCAAGGAAACGGCGTTCAGTGGCGTCTTCGGCGTAACTGCCGCGCTCGAAGCGCTCGGCGCGACCGCGCTCGTCAGCGACCCTCTTTACAGCGACGACGAGCTGGCTTCGCTCGGCCTGACGGCTTGGGACGGCGGGCCGATCGACGCCGCGATCGTCCAAGCCGACCACGCCGAGTACGCGCAGCTCGGCGCCGCCGACCTGCCTGGTGCCCGGGTGGTTCTCGACGGCCGCGCCATCGTCGACGCAGCGAGCCTTGCCTCAGCAGGGATCGCGGTCGAACGAATCGGCCGCCCGGCTACTAGCCCGCCAGCGAGCTGATCGCCGCAACGACAGCGCCGGCAGCGTGGCCATCGCCGTAACAATCGGGGCGTTCTCCCGACGGTTCAACTTGCAGCGCCGCGATCGCAGCATCGGCGTCAAGATCAACGAGCGAATTCCAACCGGAGTGGACGGTCTCAGTCCACTCCGTCGTGTC
>WLNV01000049.1 GCA_009699615.1 Actinomycetota bacterium | reverse complement strand
TGCACATCGCTATCTGCGGATCCGGTTCGCCGATCCCAGACGAGCAGCGCGGGAACCCGTGTACGGCGGTAATCGTCAACCAGAAGATCTACATGATCGACGCCGGCGAGCAGGCATCGGAAACATTCAACCGGATGCAACTTCGTCCAGACCAGATTCAGGCCGTACTACTGACCCACTTCCACTCTGACCACATCGGCGGTCTCGGCAGCGTCACGCTGCAGCGCTGGGTCGCCAACGCTGCGAAGACGAAACTGCGTGTCCTTGGACCGGTGGGGGTGGACCGGGTCGTGAACGGCTACAACGAGGCTTACGCGCTAGACAACTCTTACCGCACGGCACATCACGGAGAAGGGATCGCACCAGCGGCGACCGCGGGAATGGTTGCCGAACCATTTGAGTTCGATGCTGGCAAGACTTCGAAGGTAGTCCTGGAGGATGGGGGACTTGTAATCACGGCCTTTGAGGTCGACCACTCTCCCGCCACCCCTGCCGTCGGCTACCGCTTCGATTACAAGGGCCGCAGCATTGTCGTCAGCGGCGACACGGTCTACACGAAGAGCCTTGTCGACGCCGCACAGGGCGCAGACCTCCTCGTTCATGACGCGCTCTCAGCCGACCTGCTCAAGCTGGTCGAAGAGGCCAGCCGCGAAGCAGGGTTCATAAACCGCGCACAGATCCTCGTCGACGTGGTTGATTACCACGCAACGCCTGCCCAAGCCGCCGACGCGGCCAGAGACGCCAACGTCGGCGCACTCGCGATGACGCATGTAATTCCGCCTCTGCCGATCAAGGCTCTTGAAGGCCCGTATCTCGGCGATGCCAAAGAACGCTTTACGGGCCCGCTTTGGATCGCCAACGACGGCGATCTATACAGCCTTCCTGTTGGCGGCCGTGACGTCGAGCGCAGCTCGCTCTTCGCCAGCGGTCCTCTCTCGTAACTAGCCAAGAGCCGTCAACCGTGGGGCATAACGGCTGCAGAACAAGCCAATTCAGGCAATTCCGAGCTTGAATGCTCGATAATGTGGATTATGTAACCCTAGCTCGGAGAGAGAGGCAAGTTCGCCGTTTCTGCCCACGAGCAGCGACTAGCGGACCGAGAAGCTGGTCTGCGCTAGGACGTCGTAATGATCGTCGCGCAGGAGGCGCACTACGTAGCGGCCCTTCTTGAGCTTGCCGAGGTCGTCGGCCGTGATCGTCTCGGAGCCATTGACGTGTGCACCTGTGTAGACATAGCCGATGTAGTTGACAACGTCGGGGTCTCCGGCCTTGCTAACGCTGACCCAATCATTGCGCCAGCCCGGAGCGCCGCTCCAACTGACGCGAATCGATGCTCCCGACCTTATTGCGCGCTTGGCGACCCTGATCGTCGGCCGCGCACCAGCGGCAACGACTGTGAAGCGGTGCCTGGCCTGAGTGCGACCGTTGGCGCTGACCAGGATCGCGTCGTACTCAGCCGGCGCCATTGCTCGTGTGCCCAGTTTGATCGATGTCCGATCGGCTTGATCTTGTGGCCCTGCACTGGTGCCGTACGAACTGATCGCACGGTTGACGTTAGCTCCGCGCGGCACTAGCGCGACTGCCCACTTGCCATGGTTGGGAACAACGAAACGAACAACTACCGGCCTGCCGGCAACAACGGTCGGGCGGTCGGTTGTTATCAGCGCCGGAGCCGCGGCCGGACGCACGCCGAACTCGGAAACAACCGCGCGGTGGTCGCTCGGATAAGGATTCAGCCCGATCGCGACCGCTGGGTTGCCCTGCTCGCCGACGATCTCACTAGAGGTTGGCGTCGCCGCACCACCCGCGTAGACGTAATCGAGCCGATCGCTGAGTTCGTTTGGTGGGATGTACGGATATGGGCGCCCAGCCGTCCACGTCAAGCCAGGAACGGCAACGGGGTCGGCGTAGATGGCTCGAAATGAGTCACGTAACCCTGCGTCGACAACGCGCTTGGAGACCGGCCATTGGACCGGGTACTTAATCTCCGGTCGCGTCCCGACGGCGGCCGCGGTCCAATCGAGATATGAAGGTGAGTTGAAGTCCCCGGTAAGAAAGACCGGGATGTTGGCCTTGGCGATTTTCGCCAGCGCGGTAGTCAGCGGGCGCACTTCGGGCACACGGATTTCATCTTCAAGTGCCAGCACCTTTTCGACGCTGGCACCATCGCGGACCGCTTCGGGGCCGTAAGGGTCGGGGGTCAGGTGAGTATTGGCGACCGCTACGACCTCCCCCGCCCCGATCAGAGCCCAGGCATTGACGTCGGCTGCGTCCTGCCCGTTGATCGAGTACGGCACTCGAGCCTTACCCTCCTTAACGCCGATTCCGGAGTCGAATAGTGGGTAGCGCGAGATGATGTAACGGCGCTCGTCAACGTAGGGGAAACCGACCGCGTCGGCGATCCGGCGAAGATTGCCGTCCGGCTCTTGGATCCCAACAATGTCGGCCCGAGCCGCCTTGATCGCCTCAGCGACCTGCCCAAAGGCGATCTGATCGCCCCCGTACCAAACGTTGAAGCTCATTACGCGGAGAGTCCGCGGCGTCTCGCTGGCGTTGGCGGAGGCACCAGAGCTGAGCAGACCAACGATGCTCACGCACGACACAACCAAAGCTGATCTCACTCGAACCCCCATGGATGGCAACGCTACACCACCGCTCGGGACGCTGCCGCAGGTCGCAGAGATCGACGACGCAACTGTGTGTGATCCACACCGGAAAGTATGAGTAAGTCAACACCGTGTCGTCGCAGCGACACGGCGGCGCACAGCGGCGCGAGCGGTTGTTCACCCAGCTACTTACAGGTGAACTTCTTGCCCACTGCCGTACACGCGGCGAACTGCTTGCCACCCGTGTCGCGCTGCGAGATTGACCACTGACCGGCTTTGGCACCTGGCGTGAAGATCGCGTGCCCGTACTTGATCTTCGTCCAGACGTAGCTCGGCAGCTGATTGATCGGCGGGTACGCCGGATCGATCGGCTGACCGGCCGGCGTGTTCAGTGGCCCGTAGGCCGGCGTCGGGTAATCAGCCGGGTTCGTCGAATCGGGAACCGAACCACCGTTGCCGAAGATCACTTGGGCGGGCTGACCGGGCATCTGAACTACCTGCGCCACGTGAACGTGCGAAGCGAGCATCAGATTGAACCTCGACGTCAGACCCAGAGCAGCTCCCGTCTGGTCCATCGACGTCCAGTTGAGCTCGCCGGGATCAGGCGGTGTGGCTGTCGGATCCGGCTTGTCGAACTGGTTTACGTCATCGATGCCGAACATCGGCCGGTGTGTGATGAGCCAAGACTCTCTACCGGTCTTCGGCGCGGCGAGCTTGTCGGCCTGCTGGTAAGCGGGCTTCTGCAAGGCCTGCCACTCGGGTGTGATGCTGCTGTTCGACCCGCCGTTACTGTCAACCATGATCGCCCGGAGTGTGCGTCCGGAGGCAACCGGAAAATCGACCGAGTAGGTGGGCGCGATGTTGTCCGGAGCCTCCATGCCCGCCGCCGTCGGCGCACACGAATCTGACTTCAGCTTTATCTCGAAGAGCAGCATCCAACCGTTTCCACCGCGCGAGCACTCCTCGTGGTTCCCTCGCGTAACAAGCATCGGCGCGGCTGCGAATGCCGGGGCCATCGGAATCAATGCATCGGCGATCCAGCCGTAATCGGTGTCGGAAATCGGTGCGTACTTCTGACCCGCGGCAGGTAGGAGTGCTGGCGGAGGGCTGCCACCGCAGAACGACAGCTTGTCGGTCGGGCAGGCAGCCTCGCGGTAGAAGAAATCGCCGGTGAAGAAAATGACGTCCGGCTTTGCTGCGGCCACCGACTCAGCATTTCGAGCCAACGGCCAAGTCGCCGGCGTGCTGCAGTTCTGAACCTGCTTCGCCGTTATGCGGCAGCCCGTGTCACCAAAGACGGCGATCTTGTCGAACTTCGGTTGGAACTTTGCCGGAACACCGATAGCACCAACCCGCGCGTAGGACAGGCCGGACGGAAGGTTGGCCTGGCAGGCGCGCAGCGAGGCGAAGGCTGGCCCGGTCGTAGCGCCGGGAGCCCTGAGCGTCATCGGACTCTCACTCTTGTAGCCGTTGGCATACGTCTTCGTAACCGTTGGGCATGCAACACCGTTCGGGATTACCGCCCGAACTTGGAGATGGGATTTGGCGATAGAGCTCGGAACGACGAGCGTGTACGCGGCGACGATGCCGTGCTTGGGCGACGACCCGGCGAAAGCGGAGGAAGCTGAGAACCCAAGGACCAGCAATGCGGGAACCATTAGTACTGCGAGCTTCTGTGTGAATTTCACGTTCTGTGCTCCTTGTAAGGATTGTCTTAAGTAGACGCTTCTAACCGCCAACGCGCAGGATGCGACCGTCGAGCGAAGGGACCGATGTAACGCGGCCGGCGGCAAGATCGGCCTTCAGCAGATCGACCAGCGGTTCCTCATAGGGACCGTGGATCTTCGCCGCGCTTTGGTTGAAGCAGCCAATGTAGCCGTCTCCCCCCTCGACCATGTACGAGAGCGTCGTGACGGTGAAGACGGTCGCGCCCTGCGGGATCGGTGTTCCATCGAGCCTGGTAACCGACCGGACGCGCGAACCCGGTGCGAGGTCAGGGTTAAAGCTGAACTTGAAACCGGAGATCTGCGGAAAGCGTCCATCCCCCGGCCACTTGGAAACACCATTCTCGATTGCCTTCCAGAGCTGCTGGCCGGTCATCGTCGTCGTCGACGCGTTGGAGCTGAACGGGTAGACCGTCATGATGTCGCCAAGCAGCACGTCGTATGGAGCGGGCCCGGGCGGCCTAACAATCTTCACGTTCGGGATGTATCCGGCGGCGGGGAAACTGTCGCGGATTCCTCCTCCATTCGTGATCACAAAGTCGGTGCCGTAAGCGGTGCGAAGGGCGTCAGCGGTGATGTCGCCCATTGGCGTCTCTCCGGACCGCTCTACGGGAGGCGTTCCGCCACGCGGGAAGACCCCGTTGACCGAGCCGAGCTTGACGTCGTACTTCGCCCCAAGCTGCTTCTGATAGCCCGCGACCATCTTCGCTGTCGCCGGATCCGGCTTAACCGATGCGAGCTCGGCCCGATCCACCGCCTCGGCGGCGGCGCCGGTGATCTTTCCCGTCTTTCGGTTGAGACAAATCTGCAGGCGTGAATACTGCTGCCCGGAGTTCCGGGTCTCGGCCGCCGAGTTCGAACCCACAATCGACATGTACGGCTGGTGCGTGTGGCCGCCGTAGACGCCGGCGATCCGCCTCAGCTGGCCGGCGACGGTGACTAACGGCCCGAGCGCTTTCCCACCCTCGTTGGAGCTCCAACCTTGGTGCACCAGCGCGATCACGACATCGGCGCCGGCCCTACGAGCAGCGTCAATCTTGGCCTGAACCGAGCCAACTCCAGCGCCGATCTTGATCGCCTTGCCGGCCGCATAATCAAGGTTGCCGGGCTTCACCAGATCGGTCGTCTCAGGCGTGTTCATGCCAACGAATCCAACCTTGACTCCGCCGCGCTTGACGATCACGTAAGAACGGGTGCTGTTCTTCTTGCCTTTCAGCGGCGCCAGGGTGCTGTAGTTGGCAACGGTCCACTTGAATTTTGAGAGGTCAATCATCTGCCGCAGATGGGCCAACGTGCGGTCGTGCTCATGATTGCCGAAGGTCGAAACGTCAACACCCATCAGGTTGAGCGCCTCGATCGTCGGCCGCTCTTCGAACGCGCTTGAGATCGGCGGGGCGCCGCCGATACTGTCGCCGGAAACGGCAGTGAAGGTGCTCTTCGAATATTTGCGGTCTCGTTCGAAAGCGGTGCTAAGCACGGCGGCGCCGATGTTGCTGTTTGACGCCTCAAGCGCTCCGTGGAAGTCGCTGAATTGGAGGATCTGGACGTTGCGAAAATCGTCGCCAGGAATCACTCTGAGCCTGCGTGCCCCGAGCGCCGCGGGGGAATAACCGTAGGCGTTCACAGCTTGAACCCGCGGCCGAACCCATGACTGGCCTTTGGCGGCCGGCATCAACGTTGAGCGCGCATGCGGGCCCAGCACAACGGGGCACGAACCCGGCCCGCCTGTTACGACAAACTTCGTGAGCGCAGGGCTCGCCGCCGCCGGCGCCTTCCAGCTGACCTTGACGCCGCCGGCCACCACTCGAGCACCGACCGACGTTGGCGCACCTGGAGCGCCGAAGCTTCCCTGAGCACCGCTGGCGAGAGGGAGACTTGCGCTGCTCGCGCCAGCTTGGCCCGCGAGGACGCAAGCAGTGGCGCCGAGCGCGGCGAGCGCACCAAATTGCCGTCGTTTACTAGCGAACATGCACGGAATCTATCAGGGTCGAATCTGACCGAAATCATTAGCGCCACAGCGCTACCACTCGCTAGTTGCGAACCAGAACCGTGTCCTCGTGGCGGTATGGCGGCGAGCAGCAGCAGAGCAGCGTGAGCGCTTGATCGCCCGTGTTCCAGAGCTTGTGCGGTGCTCCCGGCGCAATGACGATGCAGTCGCCTGCCGAAACGTCAGACTCGGCCTCGCCAATGCGCAGCCGTCCAGAGCCCGAAGTGAGGTAATAGATCTCCTCAGCCTCGATGTGGAAGTGCTCAGTCGTCGCGCCTCCGACCTCGAGCGTCGCTTGGGCCAGGCTCTGATTGACCGTTGACAAGCTGACGCGACCGGCCAGCTCGTGAATCATCGAGCCGTCGTCGGTGATGAACCCATCTGCCGTATCGATCCGCGAGATCTCCATCGTTGGCTGAAATATAGGGATCGGAGAGCGCTGCGCTCCCCTGACCTACAATTGGTCAATGCGCCAGCAGCTAAGGCCACTCTTCGACCGCGTCGTCATCAAGGAACTGGAGCCGGAACGCTTCCGTCGCTCCGGACTGCTCGTCGCGCCCGGAAACAACGAGCCGCCGCCGCAACACGGCATTGTTCTTGCGATCGGCCTTGGCATCGATTGGTGGCAGTCGGCTGGCGTACAGATGCCGGTCACTCCAGGCGACCATGTCGTCTTCCCCGCATCAGCCGGCGTATGGGTTGAGGTTGAGGAGGAGCGGCTGCTCGTCTGCCGCGTGGGAGAACTACTTGGCGTGATCGAGTCTGCCGACGAGCGCGAAGCCAACGCCGGAGTGCACGAGCAGAGCGAAGACAGCTAGGACGCAGTCCGTTGCGCCGCGAACTCGATGAACCAGTCGAGCGCGTCAGGGTTGGCCAAAGAGCCACGGCTGGCGACCTTCTCCGCGTCGGCACCAAGCAAGATTCGCTTGACCGGCACCTCAAGCAGCTTGCCTGAGATCGTTCGCGGCACTGCTGGTACCGCCAGCACCTGATCGGGCACGTGGCGCGGCGAACAAGCTTTGCGCAAATCGTCGCGGATTCGAGCGATCATCTGGTCGTCGAGTTCGATCCCGGGCCCAAGGACTACGAAGAGGATGATCGTGCTCTCTGCGCCGGACTCATCGGTCGGCAGGTCGACCACGAGGGCGTCGGCGACGCCGCTTTCGCGCAGGACGGAGCGGTAGATCTCGGCGGTTCCAATCCGCACCCCGCCGCGATTGATCGTTGAATCGGAACGACCGTAGATGATCGCCGTGCCGCGGTCCGTTATCTCAATCCAGTCTCCGTGGCGCCATAGCCCTGGGTACATCTCGAAGTAGCTCTCGCGTAGCCGGCTGCCATCGTCATCGCCCCAGAAACTGACAGGCATCGATGGCAGCGGCTCTGTAATTACCAACTCCCCCACCTCGCCAATAAGAGAGTTCCCAGCCTCGTCAAAAGCCTTCAGGCTGACTCCGAGCGAAGCCGACTGGAGTTCTCCAGCGTAGACCGGGAGAACCGGGCAGCCTCCGACGAACGCCGTGCAGACATCGGTGCCGCCGCTGGTCGAGAAGAGCCACAGATCCTTGCCGAACTGTTCACTCACCCAGGTGAATGCCTCCGGCGGCAACGGTGATCCGGTCGAGCCGATACTGCGCAGGCTCGCCAGCGGCCGCTCACTCGTTCTCGGGACGATTCCCTCGCGCATACAGCTAACGAGGTAGGCCGCGCCAGCTCCGAAACATGTCACCCCGGCATCGTCCGCGAGCTGCCAGAGCGTGTCGGGCTCGGGCCAGGCTGGGCTGCCGTCGTAGAGCACGATTGCGGCATCTGTGAGGAGCACGCCGGCGAGGAAGTTCCACATCATCCAACCGGTAGTCGTGAACCAAAAGACGCGGTCGCCGGGCCGCGCGTCGAGGTGCAGCCACATCTTCTTCAGATGTTCGAGCAGAATCCCGCCATGACCCTGAACAATCGGTTTTGGCATCCCGGTAGTCCCTGAGGAATAGAGGATCCAGAGCGGGTGGTCGAATGGGACCCGGGCGAAACTGAGCGGTTCATTGGCGAGAGGGAAGGCTTCGTCCCAGCCAACGCCGGCTCGAAGCGAATCGAGATCCCGAGCTTCGCCGAGATAGTCCAGAACGACTGTGCTCTTGACCGACGGCAGAGCCGCTTCAATCGCCGCGACCTCCTCCATGCGGTCGAAGCGTCTCCCGTTGTAGGAGTAACCGTTCACCGTCAGCAGGAGCTTCGGCTCAATCTGGGAGAAGCGGTCAACGACGCTGTCTGCTCCGAAGTCGGGAGAGCAACTTGACCAGATCGCACCGATGCTCGCGGCGGCGAGGAATCCGGCAATCGCCTCAGGCCCGTTCGGCAAGTAGGCGGCCACGCGGTCTCCCCTGCCGACCCCGAGCCGCTTCATTCCGGCAGCAATGGCGGCCGTCTGCAGGCGCAGCTCGCCCCAAGTGAATTCGCGAAGCGGCCGGAGCTCGCTCTGCTCGATCAGCGCCAACACTTCATCGCCTTTACCCCTGAAGACGTGCTCCGCGAAGTTGAGTGACGTCCCTGGGAACCACTTTGTGCCGGGCATGGTTCGATCCGCCAGCACGATGTCAGCGTCACCGTCTGCGTCGACAGTGAAGTAGTCCCAAATCGATGCCCAAAATTGCTCTATCTCCGTTGAAGACCAAGCCTGCAGCGTTTTGTAATCGGACGCAGCGAAGCTGGAGCCCCGTTCGCGATTGAGCCAGCCGACGTATGCGGCGAGGTTCGTCGCCTCAATCTGTTCGGCCGACGGTTGCCACAGAACTTCGGGGTGACCGCTCAACGGATTCCAGCCGAGGTCGTTCCGAGCATCTGCAACACGGCTGCGCTAGTCACTCAGAGACGTCCCTGAGGCTGAATCAAGATGACCCGCACGGCGGCTCTGGTTGCTGCTCGGCTCGGCGTCACGCCGAGATCATACCCCTGAGATTGGACCTAGAAGCCGACCGGGTGACGGACCGCGTATCCGCTGCCTGAACGCATCCGGCTGTCCCACCGTGTGCCGTCGTCCATGCCCGAGGTGTCGTAGCGACGCACTCCGGAAGCAGTCTTGATCGTCATGAACATGTGCCCGCCATTGGCGTAGATCGTGATCCAGCGACCGCG
>WLNV01000048.1 GCA_009699615.1 Actinomycetota bacterium | reverse complement strand
TTAACGACGACGATCGATGAGGCGCAGAGCTTGGGCGCGATGGCACTGTTTGGCGAGAAGTACGGCGACATCGTCCGCATGGTCGAGGTCGGCGACGGCAGTTTCTCGCGCGAGCTTTGCGGCGGCACACATGTGGCACGGACCTCCGAAATCGGGTGCCTCAAAATCACTAGTGAAGGTTCGAGCGCAGCGAATGTCCGTCGCATCGAAGCCGTGACGGGTCCGGTTGCAGTGCAGATGCTTCGCGACCATGACCAGATCCTCGCGCAGACGGCGCAGGCGCTGAAGACGAGCCCCGACCAGACGCTGCCCGCGTTGAAGAAACTGCAGGCGAGTGCCCGCGGGGGTGCGACGAGCGCAGCTTCAAGCCTTGATGTAGAGCAGCTGATCTCCGGGGCGCGCGACGTTGCTGAGGCGAAGTTGTTGGTGGCGGATGTCGGAGCAGTTCCAGCCAAGGAACTGATGGATGTCGCAGACAAGCTCAGGGCCAAGCTCGGCGACGATGCAGCCGTAGTCGTCGGCAGTGTCTTCGAAGAACGCGTTTCGCTCGTCGTCGCGGTCGCTCCCGCACTAGTTGATCGTGGGGTCAAGGCCGGCGATGTAGTCGCCGCCGCTGCGGCAGTCGTTGGAGGTGGGGGTGGGGGTCGCGACACGATCGCCCAGGCTGGCGGCAAAGACCCGGCGAAGCTCCCCGAAGCGCTTGCGTTGGCAGCCGAGACCGTCGAGCAAATGCTCGGCGCATAGGCCGTGAGGGTGCTGGCACTTGACCACGGTTCGGCCCGCTGCGGCTGCGCGCTCAGCGACCCGACCGGCACATTGGCGACCCCGATAGAGGCCGTGCTGAGACCCGAGACGAAAGCCGGCATCAAACAGCTCCGCGCTCTGGTTGAGCAGCGCGAAGTTGATCGCGTTGTCGTCGGGCTGCCGCTGTCGCTCTCGGGAGCAGATTCCGAGCAGACGCGGGAGGCTCGTGCTTTCGCAGATCGCCTGCGGTCCGCGCTCGGTCCAGGTACTCCGGTTGAGCTCTTTGACGAACGCTTTACGACGACAATTGCCGCAGGAACCGACGGTCGTGAGAGTGAAGATTCGCGTGCCGCCGCAGTTCTGTTGGATGATTGGCTGGCCCGTTACGGGCATGAGCATTGGAATCGCGATGAGTGAACGGTCAAACCGAAGCGAAGACGAGCGTGAAGCGGCCCGCCTTGAGCGGGAACGCAAGCGCGCCGAGGAACGGGGAGAGGCGCCACCGGGGCCAGCCCCGCCGCGCGACCTCCCGCCTCAAGCGCCCCCGATTGGCGCGGGCCCGCCTCGCTCGGCGGTTCCTCCCACCGAAGCCGCCGAACCTTCCCAAGAAGCCTCGGAACCAAGTCCTGCGCCGACTCCTGTGCCGACTCCTGTGCCGACTCCTGCGCCGACTCCTGCGACATCGCCAACGCGCCCACCGCAGAAGGCCCGGCCGCAGCCAGATGCCGCTCCTGCTGCTCCGCGCAAGGTGACCGATGACGGCGACGAACGCCCGATCGCGACAGTTCGACCGCCCGGTGCGAGTTCGTCCCCGCCGCCGCCGCAGGCCCGCCGCCGTTCGCCGGGCCGCCACGCGCTCCTATTCGGGCTGATTGCCGTAGTCGTAATCGCAGTCCTGTTCGTAGCCAACGGAATCTTTGAGCCATTCAAGGGTGACGGCTCCGGTGCCGTTGTTGTCCGCGTCCCGGCAGGAGTAAGCGCTGGCGACGTTGGCGGACTGCTCGCAGACAAGGGGGTTGTTGGCTCGGCGTTCTTCTTCGAGCTACGGGCGACGCTCGGAGGCGACAGGGCGAATCTGCGCGCAGGCACCTACAAGCTCCGCAAAGGAATGAGCAACGGCTCCGCGCTGGCGGTACTGACCAACGTCGCGAAAACGGCGCCCGTGATCAACGTGCTTGTTCCTGAGGGTCCCGCACGATCAGAACTCGCTCCGATCGTGAAGAAACAGGGTGTTACTGGGGATTATCGTGCCGCTTCGATCTCATCGCCTGAACTGAACCCGCGCGCCTATGGTGCACCGAAAGACGTGAAATCGCTTGAGGGCTTCTTGTTCCCGGCAACGTACGAGCTGCTCAAGAGCTCGCCCGACGCGAAGCGGCTCGTCCGCGACCAGATGATCGCCTTCAAGCGCAACATCGCGAAGGTCAACATGAAGTACGCGAAGAGCAAGAACCTGACGGTCTACGACGTTGTAACGCTGGCATCGATCATTGAGCGTGAAGCGCTCTTCGACCGCGACCGGCCCGAAGTGGCTGCCGTCTTTTACAACCGCCTCCGCGACTCGATCTCGCTCGGCAGCGACGCGACGACGCGCTTCGCAGTGAGCAACTGGGATCAACCGCTAACCGTTTCGCAGCTCAACAGCAGCTCGCCGTACAACACGCGACGCTTTCCTGGACTCCCTCCGGGCCCGATCGGCAACCCTGGATTGGCGTCGCTCAAGGCGGCAGCCAACCCGCCGAAAAGTTCAAACCTCTACTTCATCGTCGCGCCGTGCCTAAAGGGCCGACTGACGTTCGCGAAGACGGCAGCCGAGTTTCAGGTCCTAATCGACGCCTACAACAACAAGCGCGCCTCGCAAGGTGGCAAGGACCCGGCATTCTGCCGTTGAGGACTGTCGGCTGATGGTTGCCACACGACTTGGCGTTCTCGGCTGGCCAGTTGCACACAGCCGTTCGCCGGTGATGCACAACGCGGCGCTTAAAGAGGTTGGTCTCGACGAGTGGGCCTACCAGCTTCTTCCTGTGCCGCCCGATCAGCTTGCCGCGCTGGTCGGCGGGCTGCCTGGTGCGGGATTCAGAGGGGCGAGCGTCACGATTCCGCACAAGCACGCCGTCGTTGAGCTCGTCGATCGGCTTAGCGATCCCGCGCGGGCGATTGGGGCGGTCAATACGTTGATCTTCGAGCCGGGCGGCGAGGTCGTCGGGGACAACACCGACGCCCCCGGTTTCATGGCCGCGCTGGGTGCCGCGCCGCCGATCGGATCGAGGGCCGTTGTTATGGGAGCAGGTGGAGTCGCGCACGCTGTCGTGTGGGCTCTGCGCGACTCGGGCGTCGAGGTAGAAATTTGGAACAGGACGGCGGGACGCGCCGAGCAGCTAGCGGGGCTTTTCGGCGCCACCGCCGTCGAGACGATTGGCCCGGCCGATCTGCTCGTCAACTGCACTGCTGCAGGGCTCGAGGGGGATCCGTTCGCGACGCTTCCGATCGATCCCGAACAACTCGGGCAATACGCGACCGTGGTCGACGCCGTCTACCACGGAACTCCCGGCCCGCTGCTGGACGCAGCGGCCGCGGCCGGTGCCCGAACCGTCGACGGAATAGAGATCCTCGTCCAGCAGGGCGCGATCGCGTTCGAACAGTGGACGGGGAACCCAGCGCCGGTCGAACTTATGCGCGTTGCAGCCCTCAGCGGCTGAGCTCGGGCGCTACTCGAGCTTTTCGCCGACGTGGTGGAGCTGGAAAGCCCTCACGAGGTCGACCAGGCCTGCCATCAGCGCCCAAAGGCCGACGAACAGGACGAGCAGGTTGGCCTTAACGTCAACGTCCGAGCCGGCCGCGATGAAAGCAATCACCAGCATCAACGTGCCGCTGATCAGTCCGAGCCACCACATGTCATTGTGGCCGCGCTCGGCGAAAGCCTGAACGATCCAAATGAAGGCGACAAGCAGGAAGACGAAGCCGAGAATGTCGGCGAACGCGTTGAATGTGCTGACCGGGTTGAAGATCGCGACGACGCCCCAGATGATCAGCAGAGCCCCCAGAATCATCCAGACCCAACGCCATTTCGGAAGCAGGGTCGAGATCGCCATGTACTGAATACCGGCACCGATGAACATCGCTCCGATCATGATCCCGATCAGCGCGTACGAGGAGTTGCTGAACTGAAGAATGACCAGTGCTACGACGATCCATACGACGCCGAATACGAGCCAGAGCCACCAGAAGGAGGAGAGCCGTTTGATTGCTTCGCGCTCGGTTGGGGTTGCGGTTGCGAGCAGTGCGTCGTCGGCGTCGGTCATCTGATCTCCTGGTGGTTGTGGGTTCTCAAGCGACTGGTGTTCTCGAAACGCCGTTCTGGTCTACTGCCGGTGGATTGTCCAACAGCAGCTGCGGAACGGTGACCATCTTGTAGCCCGCTTTACGCAGGCCTTTGATCATCATCGGCAATGCTGCGGACGTTGTCGTTCTGTCGCCACCGCCATCGTGCATCAGGACTATGGCCCCCGGCTGTACGTTGGCGATCACGTCAGCCGCCATCGCCTCCGGCGAGGGCAGTTTGTAGTCGTTCGTATCAACCGACCAGAGGACTGTCAGCATCCCGGCGCGGCGCGCTTCGGCGACAACTTGGTCGTTGACCGCTCCGTAGGGCGGCCGGAACAATTTGGGTGCCGGAAGGCCCTTGCCGGTCACGGCGCTGCTCTGGTCTGCCATCTCGCCGCTGATGTCTTTCGGCCCAAGCCGCGTTAGGTCCTGGTGATCCCACGTGTGGTTCCCGACCGCGTGGCCTTCAGCGACTGCCCTCTGCATCGGCAGCGGAAAGCTGTCGATCTGGTTCCCCAACGTGAAGAAGGTTGCGCTCGCGTGGTACTTCTTCAGAGTGTCGAGGATGCCGCCGGTGAAGCTGCTCGGGCCATCGTCGAAGGTCAGTGCGACCTCCTTGTTCTCGGGGCCGGCTTGGCTGACGATGCCGCTCTGCTGGATCACTTGATCGATCGCAGCGTTCTCGGCCTTGACCTCCTCTTTTCGCTCGGCCATCACAGCCGCCGCAGCCCGAGCCTGTGCCTCAAGCTCCATCTTGGGCTTCTCGGCCGTCGCACCCTGCTCGAGCTGCTGGGGATCCCAAGCGCCAGCGCTGCCAACGCTGACGGCGACGATCGCCACGGATCCGAACGCCACGACTGCGCCGGCGGCCAGCGCAATCAGGCGTCGGCGACGGTGGTGGTCGGCTGTGCTGCGGGAAGTGGTTTGGGGCGGCTTTGGCATCTTGGATCAGCGTGCGGCTTGCCATAACGGTAGCGAGCGCGGTGGCCGGTTACGCTGGTCGTAAAGATTTGCAACGTGCTCGGTTCAAACGCCGGCGACAAATGGTTTGGAGATCAAATGCACAACGTCAACGTCGAAGCAATCGAAGCGACGGCCGCCAAGGCGGCTGAGGATCCAGCAGCAGCAATCAACCCGGTCGCATTGACCGGAGACTGGAACGTCGAGGAGGGGGCAACGCAGTTCACGACAGCGATTCCCCTGCCCGGTGGTGGCACAGTCGCTTTTGCCGCCGACTTCCCGCCACCAATGGGCGGCACCGGCGCAGCACCCAGCCCGCTCGCGTATTGCTTCTGGGGTGGCCTCGCCTGTTACGCGATGACATTCGCTCAGGAGGCCGCTAGGGAGGGCGTTGAGCTGCGCGCACTGCGCGGGCGCGTTGACGCTGCGCTCGACATGACGCGGGCACTCGGAATCGGCGACCGGCCGCCGTTGGAGGAGATCAGCTGGACTCTGGAAGTCGATTCCGACGCAGACGACGCAACCATCGAGGGTCTTAGGCAGATTGCGGATGCGCGCTGCCCAGGGGCATGGTGTCTACGCAACGCGCTTACGGTCAACACTACGATTGAGCGCGTTGGCGACTAATCAGTCGCCAACGACTACGCGCAGCTGCTCGTCGATCCGAAGGCTGCGCTGACCGCGCAGTAGCGCGAGAAGCTCGTCACCGACGACGGCTCGCCGCCAGCCGCGCAGCGTGCGTACGTCGGGATCGGCGCTGCCGCCTCGCACAGCGCTGACGACGGCCTGTAAGTCGGAGCGCGTAGCGAGCAGTTCGTAGGCGAGGTCTTCCTGTACGGCGCGCGCTCGCACCAGTGACTCGCTCAAGACGATTAGCGCAGCGTCGCCTGAATCGGACTGCGCCCTGGGCACCCTTTCGGCTGCAATCGGGCGGTCGTTAGAGGCCGCGGCCACGACCTTCACAATCGCGTCGCCACGGCGCCTCGCTATGCCTTCGTGGAGGCCGCGCAGATCGCGGAGCTGCTTCTCGTCCGTTGGCTGGCGCTTTGCGATCTCGATGATCGCCGCGTCGGCGAGGACCTTCTGGACCGGCTTGTCTTCACGGTCAGCGCACTCTTCGCGCCAGATCACGAGCGCGTGCGCGGTCGCCCTCTGCTCGCCGCTCAGCGCGTTGACCTTCGGCAGCTTGTTGAAGACAACGTCAATGTCGCGTTCGTCGGTTGACGCTTCCAGCGGGAGGCATTCCTCGCGTGCCCAATCCAACCGACCGCGTTCAAGTAACCGTTGCTTCAGAACGGTCGCGACCTCTCCGAGTTGGAGAACGTCCCCGCGGGCGTAGCGCTGCTGCTCGTCGCTCAGTGGCCTTGCATCCCAGCGCGAAAAGCTGGCGCCCTTGTCGAGTTGAACCTTCAGCAGATCTTTCAGTAGCGCTTCATATCCGATCTGCGCACGCATCCCTGCGAACGCCGCCGCTACCTGAGTGTCGAAACAGTTTCGGGGGTGGGCGTGCCAGAGTCGGCGCAACAGCGCGAGGTCTTGGCGGCCAGCGTGAACGATGATTTCGACGTCCGGGTCATCGATCAGCTCGACGATCGGAGCAGGGTTGATATCGCGGTCGAAAGGATCGATCAGCTCGGTCCACGCCGGCTCGCCGTCCTGCGCGGCGTCGACGGCCACCTGGACCAGGCAGAGCTCGGTCCGATAACGGCCCTCACCCATGAACTCGGTGTCAAGTGCCAGGGCGCCGGTCTCCTTCGCGCGAGCAGCGAGCTCACGCAGCGTTTCGTTGGTAGTCAAAGTCTTTCCCTACTCGCCGGGCCAGTGGCCGGTGCGGTCGAAATAGTCGCGCGCCTCTTCTTCACGGTCGCGGTCCTTGTCGCCTCGGACGCCTACTCGGTAGAGCAGATTCAGCAGCGCGACAGAGAGGCCGGCGCTGATGAGGAGCGCACCAACTTCATAGGCGGATTCGCGATGTCCAATCACGGCAAGCAAGACGCCGGAAAGAACGATCAGGGCAGGCAGCACGAAACGAACGAAGATCAGAAGCGCCCGCGTGCCGCCGCTCTGCTGCGACTCGGTATCGACGATTTCGTTCACTCTGTTGATTCTACGAGGATCGAAGAAAAACGGCTCAGCAGCTGATCGTCGTCGAGCGGTTCGTCGGGCTCACAGAGGCCTACGGAAGCGGCAAGTTCGCTCCTCACCTGCAGCGGTGCGTGGCCGAGCTCAGCTTGCCCGTCGAGCGTGACCGACGAGTCGCGCTTCGACATCCGCTTCCCGTCGCTGTCGCGCAGCAGCGGAAGGTGGACGTAGCTCGGCCTCGGCAGCCCGAGCTGAATCTGGAGCCAGCACTGGGCAGCGGTCGAGTCGAGCAGGTCATCGCCGCGGACGACTTCGCTGAGCGCTTGGGCCGCGTCATCGACGACGACGGCCAGATGGTAGGCCGGTGCGCCGTCGTTGCGTGCGACAACGAAGTCGTCGACGAGGTCGGTCCGCTCGCCGTGAACGCGGTCTAGGAAGGTGATCTCGGCCTGGCCGCCACGGGCCCTCAGCGCCGGCTGCCGGCCGCTGGCCCGACGCTCCTGTAGCTGGGCGGTAGTCAGTTCGCGACAGGTTCCTGGGTAATGGGCGGGTTCCCCATGAGGAGCCGATGACGCCCCGCGGATCTCCGCCCGGGTGCACCAGCACGGATAGAGCAATTCTGCGGCGCGGAGGCTCTCGATCGCATCGTCGTAGAGCGCCATGCGGTCGCTTTGATTGACGACCGGCTCGTCCCACTCGAGGCCGAGCGCTGCCAAGTCGCCGAGCTGCTGCGTTGCCGACCCGGGCCTCACTCGCTCTTGGTCAAGGTCCTCGATCCGAATCAGGAAGCGGCCTCCGTTCGATCGCGCGCAACACCACGCCAACAGGGCTGTTCGGAGGTTGCCGAGGTGGAGTGGTCCGGTCGGGCTGGGCGCGAAGCGGCCGTCGCCGTTGATCGGCGCGGGAGCGAGCTGGAAGAGCCTTTCGACCACGAGTCCGACGCTAGCACCGCTACTGTCCGGCCTCGATGGCAGAAGATAAGCAAGAAGAGAAGGAGCCGGAAGGCCCAATCCCATGCTCACCTTGCCGTGGAACGGGAAAGCTCAATTCCAACTCCGGCGGCGAGCCGCATCTAGTCGACTGCCCGTGGTGCGAAGGCAGCGGCGTTTTCATTCCCGAGCATGACGCGCAGGCTGCGCGGCGGCCCGAGGGCGAACCCGGCGACGAGAAGCCGCAACCGGCCGTCGACTAGTCGCTGACGACGATCTCGCCGACGGTTCGCTTTGAGATCTGGAGCGTGACCGGGTAACTGCCGGCGCTCGGCGCAACCAGCACGAGGTCACCGGCAACATCGGGGCCGACGGACACCTTTAGTCCGAGCCCGCTGATCAGGGCGATGTCAGGGCTGGCGGAGCTGATCTGAAGGTTTAGGGTTTGGCCGGGCTTAACGACCGTCTTCCCGTCGGCTGGGAGCTTCGCGGTGACCGGCCCGGGCTGTGGCTTCGGCGCAACTGCTGCCGGCGCCGGGGTCGCGGGGGAGCTCTTCGTTGTTTGCTTCTCGCTGGGCCGACGAAGCGACGACAGGCCGCTCAGAAGAACGACCATTGTCGCCAGCAAGATCAATAGGCCGCGGCCGCGCATCAACTGATTGTGACCGATGTCAAACGCTCGCAGCGGATTACGTTCTATGGGATGTCTCTCGCGACCTTGGTTTCCGGTTCGATTCTGCTCGGCGCAGCGCTCGGCGCGACGACCGAGCGGCTTTCATCGGCGTTAGCTGGCGGCTGGTCGAGTGCGACGGCGCCGACCGCGCTCAGTGCGGCTCTGGGCTCGTCATTGACTCTCTATCTTGCGTTGGCGTCGCATTCTCTCCCAGAGTTCGCATCGCGACTCGTGCTCCTGTACGTGCTCTTGGCCGCGGCGCTCGTTGACCTCCGGACTCGCCGAATTCCGAACGGACTGACCGTCGGAGGCTTCTTGGCAATCACCTTCGTAACGGCGCTATTTGAGCCACAGCTCGTGACAGAACGGATCTTCTTCGCGCTTCTCACCTTCACGTCCTTTCTCGCTGCGGCGCTGCTGCGCCCAGGCGGCCTTGGCTTCGGCGATGTGAAGCTGGTGGCGGTGATTGGTGCCGGCCTCGGCGCGGCGAGTATTCCGGCCGTGGGGCTGGCTCTGCTCGGCGGCGGATTAGCCGGTGTAGTGATCGCGTTTGAGCGCGGGTTGGAGCAGGCCCGCGCGGCAACGCTGCCGCTCGCCCCCTTCCTTGCCGCTGGTGCAGCGATCACCCTGCTGTTCGGCGGTTGAAGCCGCCCGCCGGGGTAGGCGGGCGCTCGCTAGCCTGTTTTCACGATGTCAATCTCGCTCATAACCGCCGGAGAGTCCCACGGGCCCGGCCTCACTTGCATAGTTGAAGGGCTTCCAGCAGGCCTTGAGGTTGACCGCATCGCGCTCGACGCCGATCTCGCACGCCGCCAGCTTGGCCACGGTCGCGGTGGTCGGATGAAG
>WLNV01000047.1 GCA_009699615.1 Actinomycetota bacterium | reverse complement strand
TAGAAGCGCTGGTTGGAGAGGATGTAGCCACCGACGATCACGGCGATCAGAGCGACCACGCCGATTGCGATGAAATCACGGGTGTGTTTGAGGATTGCGGTCTTCATCAGCTCAGTCGGCCGGTCCGGTCGGGGTATTGGCTATGTCCGGCAGCGTCTGCTTGGAGCAGAGCACGTTCGGCTTCGTCGGGATCGTCTGGCCGCTGATCCAGGCAGGCTTCGTTCCCTGCGGTTGGCCGATGCTGTTGCCGTACAGCGGCTGGCCGGCGTTCAGGTTGCCGCCTGTGATCTGGACCGGGTTAGGCCCGCCACCGGCCGAGAAGTGAACCTGCTGGCCGTTGCCATCGAAGCTCTGTGACTCGCCATTGAAGCCCGCCAGCGCATCCCAGAACTCCTGCGAGTTCGGCTTGCCGGTGCTGAACGCACCGTCCGGAGCGACCATGTCGCCGGTCGGAATCAGGACGTTGCTGACGCACTGCGAGAAGTTGAGCGTCTGGGTCAGAGTCGGGATCGTCGCCGCGCTCAGCTGCGCAAGACTCTCTGTCGTCGGTTGCAGGTTGGCGGCGACGCCGCCGAGCTCAGGCTGCGAGACGAGCGGAGTCGCCTGGGCAATCCACGGCGTTACGGCGTCGATAGTCGGCTGCGTTTGCTCGACGCCCGGAATGAAATCAAGCGAGAACTGGGCAAGGCTCGGCAGCGCTGTGTTGAGCGAGCCGAGGCTTGCGTAGGCATTCTTAACGGTTGGGCCAAGCAGCCGGACGGACTCGCGAACGGCGTTCTGCTCAGAGGCGATTGCCCCCATCGTCGTGTTGAAGTTGACGACCAGATCGCCAAGTTGAGTCTCGCTCCCGACAAGCTTCGTCGAGGTGGCGGCCAGCCCGCGGATCAGGTTCGGCAGGTCATCGGGATCGACCCCTTGCAGCGCCTGATTGACCAGCGCGCTGTTCTTCAGCGCCGGCTCGGAGTAGATCAGCGCATTGTTGAGCGCCTCAGCGGCCGTCTTGCCCTTCGTCATCGAAGGCTGGTTGGCATCCTCGGCCGGCGTCGGCTCGGCGGTCAAGGCGGAGCCGAGCTCAATCAGCAGCACCTGAAGGTTTTTTCGCGTGTCCAACTGGAGCGAGGTGAGAACCTGATCGAGCTGGACGGGAATCGCCGTCTGCCCGGCAGGGATCGTCTCACCGTCGGCGATCGTCGGTGCTTGTGGTGTTCCCGGCTTGAGATCAACAAAGAAGTTGCCTTCAAGGAAGATCCGCGGGCGAATCTTCAATTCGGCATCCTTGTGGATCGGCAGGCCCTGAGTCTGCATCTCCATGGTGACGACGGCGTTGTTGGTTCCTTCCTGACCTTCGACCTTGACGACCTTGCCGACGTTGACGCCGGCAATTCGGACCGGAGAACTCAGGCGGATCGAGTTTGCCGAGCTGAAGACCGCCTTGAACTGGAACGGCTGGCTGAATGGGTTGTTCTTCGTGAAGCCGAAGTAGCAGATCAGGCCGATCACGACGAGCGCGATCAGCCCGACGGTGATTGGGTTGGCCCCGGTGCGATCCTTGCGCAGCACGGTTGGTCGATCGCTCTTGTTGTCGCGTCGCAGGAAGGCCATTACTTGCTTCCCCCTGCGGTTGCGCCTGTTGAAGTGAAGGCGCCCTTGTTCCCAGGGTTGGTCGCCGTGTTGCCAATCTGCTTCTGGCCGGGAATGTAGTTCTCACGGCCGGCTTCGCAGTCGTTCTTCGGCTGCCCCGGCGCCGCCGTGTACGGATAAGGGTTGCTGTGCAGGTAGTTGGCCGGGTCAGAGCCTGGGGGTCCACCGTTGGCGGGCGCGCTGGCAGGGCCGCCCTCGTTGTTCGGCGAGAGCGGCTCTGAGGTGGTCGGGTTGGCGGGATCGAAGAGGCCGCCAGGAGTGGCCATCACCATCACGCGCTGGGCCGTACCGGTGCTGCCGCCCTCGCTGCCGATCTGGGCCGCGTTACGGAGCAACAGGCTGAGGTAGTTGCAGGTTGTCTGCGCCGGTGTGATGAACGCGAGAGTCGGCTTGAGGACGCTGAAGGTCTCGGTCAGATCGACGACGCCCAACGTCGTGCTCGGGTTGGTCGAGAAGGCTTCGACGGCGAGTGATGTGGTGGCAAGCTGCGCGTTGAACGCGGGTGAGCGCTTGAGCACCGGCGTGCCGACCGTGACGATGCTCGCGAGGTCGGGCGCGGCGCCGGTGAGCGACGCAATGCCCGGCTGCAGCTCATGGAAGAGAGTCGCGCTGTTGACGAGGAACGGTCGCAACTTCGGCAGGTTGATCGTTGCGTTCTCGAGTGTCGCGGGACCTTCCGTGATCGACTCCTGGATGTAGGGCCTCGCGACCGATGCCAGCGCCTGGAAGGTGGCATCGAGATTGACGAATAGCTGCCCCTGCGTCTCGGCGACAGGAGCAACGACGCCCGCGTTCTGAGAGAGACCTTGAATGAACCCGGCAAGGTCGGTGCGCGGGCTGGAGAGGTTCCGCATCAAGGGAGTGATCTGCTCCGCGAACGGCCGCAGATCTTGAATCGCGAGGTTTAGATCTACGCCTCGGCCCGACACGGCGTTGCCGAACCAGGTCAGGTTGGCCTGCGAAGCGCGTCTCGTTGGTTCGTCGAACATGTCAAAGAACTCGTCGATCTCGACCGGCTCCGGGCGGGCGTGCGAGATTGGCAGCGTGCCGCCGTTTGGCAGACCCTCTGTCGATGGGCCTCGCGTAAGTTGGACGTACTTGAGTCCGAGCGCCGATCGCGGCCGGATCATCACCGTCGTATCGGCAGGGACAGGCTCAACGACGCTGTTCAGCTTCAGCGTCAGAACCGCAATCACAGCGCCGTTGGGCTGCGTGGCCGGGACGATTGCCGTGATCACGCCGACGCGCGTTCCACCGACGCGGACTTCGTTGCCTTTGACCAAGCCTGCCGCGTTCGGGACCTCGACCTTGATGTCATATGACGGCACAAACGGCAGACCGTTGTTGGCGTTGTAGGCAAGGAAGACGAGCACGACGAGCACGAGCGTCGTGACGGCGCCGATCAGCACCGGATTCGCTGCGATTGAGGATCTCTTGCGGCCCGGACTCATCTATTTCCCAAGCAGGTAGTCGAGGAGGGCACGGGCAGACTGCGGATCGGTCGGCCCGCTTGCGGGCTTGCGGGGAGCAGCGGCTCCGCTTGACGGAGTCCCCGTTGAAGCCGGAGCAGGTGTTGACGCGACCGGCTTGGAAGCAGCGGCGGGCTTTGAAGCGCGCTTGCCCGGTGCCGCAGCAGCGACCGGCGCGCTCGAGCTGGCCGCACCGAGACCTACGTTGAACTTGGCGTTGCAGTTGAGGTCGTTGGCGAGGTAGAACGACTGGCAGGTCGTGGTCGTGAGGCGGGCGCGCACGTAATGGCCGTACTCGTCATATCCGTTGATCGAACCGGCCGTGTTGTAGATCAGCGACATCAGGCTCTCAATCCCGCCGGTGGTCTTGAGCGAAGTCAGAAGCGCCGCGAGGTTGGTCACCGTCGGCTTGGCGTTGGCTGCGAGAGGGCCGAGCTTCTGAACCAGCGGCAACGACGCGACGAGCGAGGGGCCGCTGATGTCGGAGGTCGTTCCGAGTGAGACGAAGGCCGGAATCGCTGCCGTGTTGAAGGCCGGCGCGCCGAGCGTGAAGGTGTTGATCGAATCGGCCGCGCGGTTGAGGTCGGTGAAGACCGGCGTCGCCTGCCGCGAGAAGCTGGCGAGGTCGTTCATCGTCGGGCGGAGCTGGGTCAGGAAGCCAGGCAACTTCTGCAGATTCTCAGTCATCGACGCGCTCTCCTCAGCCGTCGCTTGCGCCGTGTAGCCGGAAGAGTTGATGAAGCCCGCTATGTGCGCCCGCTCACGGGCCAACGGCGCCAGCACCGTGTCGCCGTTGACAGCCAGCGAGGCGAGTTGCTTGTTCTGACGAGCGAGGATCGCGAGGACGTCGTTGAACTCCTTCAGCGCCGGATCGGTCACCTTGAGCGCCGCGTTCAGCTCCTGCCCGTTTCCTGCCAGTGCGGTGCCGAATTCGTTCAGGATGATCGTGAAGCGCTGGCGGAACGGCAGCCGCATGACGTTGTTGATCAGGTCGAGATCGACTGAGGTTGCAGTCTGGCTCGACGGGAGCAGATATTCGCCTTCGCCGACCCCCGACGCGATCGGTTTGAGTAGCGGCGGCTGGGCCATCCCGGCTGGCAGCGGCTCCTCCGGGCGGCAGTCGATGTAGCGCTCACCGATCAGCGACTGCGGGCGAATCCGGCAGAAGGCATTCTCGCGAAAGGCGTGATAGTTGGGGTTCTCAATGTTGAGGACGACGGCAGCCTTGTGATCGTCGGTCAGGTCGAGTGACTCGATCGAGCCGACACGAACGCCGGCAATCTTGACGTCCATCCCGGGGATCACGAAGGCCGCGTTGTTGAAGATCGCGCGGACTCGGTAGGCGCCGTCATCGCCGGAGCCGGTCGCTACGACAATCAGCGCAAGAGCAGCACAGCAACCGACGAGAATCGCGATCAACCGTTTCACCGTTACCAGCTCCCCGGTGGCACGATCGCGGGGTTGCAGCCGATCAGCGTGGTCGTCGACGGATACAGCGGAGCCTGCCA
The DNA here is from genome assembly GCA_009699615.1 of Actinomycetota bacterium. Classification (GTDB taxonomy): domain Bacteria; phylum Actinomycetota; class Thermoleophilia; order Solirubrobacterales; family Solirubrobacteraceae; genus F1-60-MAGs163. The sequence continues at coordinate 5,043 of WLNV01000047.1, read as the reverse complement.
TGGAGCGCTGCCGTCAGGCGGAGCCTGCGACGCTGCGCCAGGGCAGCGCGGCACGATCGATGGCCCGTTCTGCTCCCATGCGTCGCGGTTGACGCCAAGGTAGTCGAGCGACGAGCCGTTGTAGTTGAAGGCCCCGAAAGCCGGTGAGGCGCGCGCGTAGTGGCCGTTGGCGTCGTAGTTGGCTGTGCTCTGCCCGAAGTCGCGGAGGAAGCCGACGAACTCCGGCGCGTAGGGCCTCGCGTAGGAGAGCGTTGGCAACGAGTCGTTGATCGCCTTGATCGAGGCCGGGAAGGCCTTCTGCGCACCACTGTTGAGCGCCGGGGCGTCCTGCATCAGCGAGGTGAAGTCGTTGTTCTTGCCGGGCTTGCTGACCGTCAGAGAGAGGTCGGTGATCGTCGGCTTTGCCTGCTTGAGCAGCGGGTCCAAATCGGTCAGGAATGGGGCAAGATTCTTCGTTGCTGGCAGCGAGACGGCAACGAGCTGGTCAACGGCGCCGAGCGTCGTTCGCAGGTTGACGAAGGTTGTGCTGCCGCGCCGCAAAGTCTGCGGCAGGTACTGCAGCGCTTCAGCCAGCGACTCGTTTTCGTCGCCGATCGCTCCGAGGCTGATGTTTGCGTTCGTGACGAGGTTCGTCAGAGTCGGCCCCTCCGCGGCCAGCGTGCCGACGACCGATGAGGTGTTCTGAACCATCTGCTCGAGCGCCGGCTGGTCGCTGTTGATCTTCTCGATCAACCCGATCGTCGAATTCAGCGCCGGAGAGAGGTACGGCAGTCCCCTGCGGGCGTCGACTCCGCGACGCCGATACCAGGTTCCGAAACCTTGAATCACCTGCGCCAAGCCCTGCGTGGTCTCCGGGTCGAGTGTGTTGAAGAGTTGGTCGAGGTCAACGATCGTCGTTGTCTGATCTACCGGAATCGTCTCGCCTTCGTTGATCAAGGGAGCGTTCTGGGGGCCCGGCGTCAAGGCGATGTAGCGGTTCGCAACACCGGAGAGCGAGGTTGCGCGCATGATTGCCGTCGTGCCTTCGTGCAGTGGCGCGTACGGCTCCTGGACTTCGATCGTGACATTCGCTTGATTATCAGCCGTCAGCTCAATGGCGCTGACCTTGCCGACTCGGCGGCCACCAACCTGAACGTCGTTGTCCTTGACCAGCTGACCCGCCGTCTGGAACGTCAAGACGTAGGTCGGGTTCGAGCTGCCTCCAAAGAGGACGACCGCTGCGAGCACGACGGCGACCGCCGCTACGAGCAGCGTTACTACGCGAGCCGGCTTCATGCCCGATCGCCTGCCGTCATCCATGTCGGCCAGCCGTTGATCGCGCTACTCCATCCCCAACGGGCCTTGGGCCGAGCCGGACAGAAACTGGCGGACAAAGTCGTTGTCTGATTCGAACAGTTCCTCGGCCGGGCCCGATTCAACGATCCGCCCACGCCACAGCACAGCGATGTACTCGGCGACGCGACGGGCGCTCATGATGTCGTGCGTGATGACCGTGTATGCGCCACCGTTCTCCTGGTGGATCTCCTGGATCAGTTCGCAGAGAAGCGCCGTGCGGACGGGATCAAGCCCCGAGTCGGGCTCGTCGAAGAGCACGATGTCGGGATCGAGCACCAAGGCCCTCGCAAACCCGGCGCGCTTACGCATTCCGCCGGAGAGCTCGTTTGGCATCTTGTCGCCTGCCTCTGTAAGCCCCACCTCGGCTAGGCGCGCATCAACGATCGCCATGATCTCTTCCTCCGCCTTGTCGGTGTGCTGACGGAGAGGAAAGGCGACGTTGTCGAGCAGATTCATTGAACCGAATAGCGCTCCATCCTGGAACAGCACGCCAAACTTCTTGCGCATCTCGAAGAGCTCTTCGTCACGCAGGTTCGGAACCGATTCGCCATGGACCAGCACGTCGCCGTCATCCGGATAGAGCAGCCCGACCATGTGCTTGATGCAGACCGACTTGCCCGTTCCGGACGGCCCGAGAATCATTGAGATCTTGCCTTCCGGCAGGCCAAGGTTGAGCCCCTTGAGGATCTTGTTGCGACCGAACGCCTTGTGGACATCGATGAATTCAATCGCATCTGGCACGCCCGTGGGCCGGTTCAATCCGGTATGCCAGCGGTACTCCTCTTCACCGCCTGGAGCAGCCTCAGTAACAACCTTCACGCGCTCTGCCGGCTCGAGCGGCCGGTCGTCGTTTTCGTTCTCTGACATCACTTAGCCTCCGATTGGTGCCCGCGGGTTTGCGCCCCAGAAGAGCTGCGTGCCGAGCATCCCGATCAGATGCACCAGCACGATGTTGAGGACCATTGATTTCGCCGTTGCCGTTCCCACCCCGACCGGGCCGCCGCTCGCCGTGTAGCCGTAATAACAGCCAACGAGCACGATCACGGTCGCCATTGTCATCGCCTTGATGGCGCTGAATAAGAGGTCGGGAGGGTTTTGGAACTGCCAGAAGATCAGCGAATAGCCGCCTTGGGAAACCTCCCCAATCTGAATCACGACGGCCAGATAACTTGCTGCGAACCCGGCGCCAACGGCCGAGATGTAGAGGAACGGCAGCACCATCCATGCGGCAAGCAGGCGCGTCGCACAGAGGAAGGTCATCGAATCGATCCCCATCACCTCAAGCGCGTCGATCTCCTCCGTGATCCGCATCGAGCCGATCTCGGCGACGATTCCAGTCCCAACCTTGGCCGCCATCATGTAACCGAAGGCGTACGGGACAAGTTCGCGCAAGTCGCACCAAGCGGCGAAGACGCCGGCGTAGGCCGGTGACCCGACCGAGCGGTTGAAGTAGGCGCCCTCGATGCCGCACTGCAGGCCGATGATGAAGACGAGCCCCCAGATCACGAGCGCCGAAGAGACGATCAGAATGCCCGACTGGCGCAGCGCCTCGCCGAAGAACTTCATTACCTTGAGGCCAACGACCTCGACGACGATCGTGCTGCAGAACTTCGTGATTTCGCCGAACGAGACGAGCAGATCGCGAGGGACGGCGAGCCAGCTATTTGGATTCATCGCTCGCTCAACCCCTTAACGAATCACGTTGATTTCGGGGTGGGTAGCGAGCAGCGTCTGAGTGAAGACGTAGTTGAAGGCGAAGATCCCGAGGAATGAGATCACGACCGCCTGGTTGACGGCGCGCCCTACGCCAGCGGCGCCTCCGGATGCAGTCATTCCCTTGTAGCAGCAGACGATCGCGATGATCGCCCCGTAACAGGTGCATTTGAGGATCGAACCCCAAAGATCGGTGACCGAGGCGTTGGTAAAGAACGTTGCCCAGAACGGCCCTAGCGGTGCGTGGTAGACGAGCGTCGCGATGATTCCGCCGAAGATGCCAAACAGCAGCGCGTAGATGTCAAACAGCCCAGTGACAAGCATCAGTGCCAGGAAGCGCGGCACAACAAGGTTCTTGACCGGGTCGACACCGAGCACCTGAAGCGCGTCGAGCTCCTCACGAATCTTGCGCGCTCCGAGGTCGGCGGTAATCGCTGTTCCGGCAACCCCGGCCAGCACGATTGCCGTTACGAGCGGCGCAAATTCACGGATCGAGGCCAATACGAAAAAGCCTCCGAGACGGTCCAATGCACCGAAAAGAACGAGGAAGTTGGCTGCCTGAAGGCCCGGCGCGCCGTAGCCGAAAGCAACCGTTGAGATCAGCAGCGGGAACCAGCAAAGCCTCAGCGCGAAGAGGAATTGGAGGATGAACTCGCCACCGTAGGGGAACGGTGGACGCACGGCGGAGACGATCGTCTTGCCGGTCAGGATCATCATGTCGCCGACCTGCTCAAAGAAGTCGCGGGCGGGAGCGATGGATCTGTCTGCGGCGCTTCGAGCCATCTGTCCCCCCTCTCCGGTTGCCCTGCGAAAAACCGCGCGACTTACGCAGTTATCGCATGTTACGACAGGCGACGGGGTAGTCGCAAACAGCTTCCGGCTCAAATGCCAACTGGGCGCGTTGGAGGTCCTCCTCAAGCAGCGCTTCCTGTGCTAGCGTCGCCACCCATGCGCAGCTCGGCATCATCCGGATGGAAGCTCGGCTGCATCGCAGCAGTCGGCCTAATGGCTGCAACTGCCAGCGGTTGCGGTGGTTCTGGTGATGCGCAGGACGCGAACGAGCCGTCGGGCGATTACGAGGTCGCGATTTCGAAGGTCTCGTTCCCGCGCAAGCAGGGCCTCGGCGAGACATCGGAGCTTCAGATAACGGTCCAGAACGTCGGCCAAACCGAGGTTCCGGACATCACGATGACCGTCAACGGACTTAACTACCGCAGCACGGAGCCTGGTGTCGCCGACCCGGTTCGCCCGGTCTGGGTGATCAACGTCGGCCCGATCAACGGCACTACGGCCTACGTCAACACTTGGGCGCTGGGACCGCTCGCAGCCGGCGCTGAACGGAGCTTCATTTGGTTGTTGAGCGCGAGTCAGCCCGGCACGAGAACGATTGAGTACCGCGCCGGAGCCGGTTTGAACGGCAAAGCTAGGGCCGTCACAGCCAGCGGCGGGATCCCAGCCGGGTCGCTCACAGTGAACGTCACGCGCCGCCCTCAGAATTCGGTTGTCGACCCCGCCACGGGCGAAGTTGTGCAGAAAGGCCAGTAGGCGGCCGCTCGACTACTTGGCCTCGTCCACCGCTTCAGGATGAGCCTGCAGTACCTCTTCGCCGGACTCGCCGGTGCGGACGCGGAAGGCTGCATCTACCGGCATTACGAAGATCTTGCCGTCCCCGACCGCGCCGGTGCGGCCGTGCTTCAGGATCGACTCGACGACAGCTTCGACGTCAGCGTCCGAAACTACGCAATTGATCTGCACCTTTGGCCGTAGGTAGTTGGTCAACTCGGCTCCGCGGTAGGTCTCGACGATCCCCTTCTGACGACCCGAGCCCTTGACCTCGAGCACAGTCATCGACGGGAATCCCAGCTCCAAGAGCTCCAGGCGGATCGGCTCGAAAGCCTCATGACGGATGATCGCTTCAATCTTCTTCATTACGCAAGCTCCTTTTGGCTGCTTATGAGGATACGCCCGACGAACCGAACTGGGGGGCCGCACCGT
>WLNV01000046.1 GCA_009699615.1 Actinomycetota bacterium | reverse complement strand
CGCCGCTCTTAGGTGATACAACAACAGACCGTGTTGGCTACTTACGCCCCTGCCCTGATCTTCATCGCCGTCGGTGTCACTATCGGCATCGTTTTTGGAATCCTCAACAAGTTCCTCGGGCCGCCTCCACGCGCCAACAATCACAAGTCTGACCCGTATGAATCCGGCATGCCGTCGGAGATCAAGCAGGGCTTCCGATTCGGGATCAGCTTCTACATGATCGCGATCCTCTTCCTGCTGTTCGACATCGAAGTTCTGTTCCTTTATCCGATCGCCGTTGAGCTGCGCGCCTTTGGAACATTCGCGGTGTTTGAGACGGTCACATTCATCGGCCTGCTGTTCGTTGGCTTCGGCTACGTCTGGCGTCGGGGAGCGTTGACATGGAAGTAATCCGGCAGAAGGCGACCGATTCGGAGGAGTTCCGCTCGAAGCAGCTGCGCGCGCGCGACATGCTGCGCGGCGACCTCGACGAGAAGGATCTCGACGAGTTCGTCCAGGAGCGCGTTCTTACGACGACGCTTGAGAAGGCCTCCGACTGGGCCCGCGGCAACTCCTTCTTCCCTTTGACCTTCGGGTTGGCCTGCTGCGCGATCGAGATGATGACCGTCGCCGCCTCGAGGCTCGACATTGCCCGCTTCGGTTACGAGGCCTTCCGTGCCTCGCCGCGCCAGGCCGACCTGCTCGTTCTCTCGGGCCGGATCTCGATCAAGATGGCGCCGGTAATCCGCCGCATCTACGACCAGATGCTCGAGCCCAAGTACGTGATCGCGATGGGTGCCTGCTCAAGCTCGATGGGTGTCTTCAACAATTACGCGATCGTCCCGGCCGACAAGTTCATGCCGGTCGACGTTCACGTACCCGGTTGCCCGCCACGGCCCGAGGCATTGATGCACGGCATCCTTGAGCTCCGTTCGATGGTCCACGGCGACCCGACTCTCGGCTGGCGTGAGCGCTACCAGGCAGAAGGCACCGAAGAGGTCTACCCGCTTGCCCCGTCCGACGCGACCGGAGTGAATGTCTTCGGCGCTGGCGGCTCTGAAGGCACCAATGCCTGACGCAGCGACACTTGAGCGGCTGGTCGGCGCGCTGAAGGCGAGCGACGCTGAAAGTGTGATCGACACGGTTGAAACCCCCGGCCGAGTGGCGATCGAAGTCAAACCAGAGTCGATCGTTGGCTCGCTCGAGGTACTGCGCGCAGCCGGCTACGAGTTCCTCGCCAGTGTTCACGGCGTTGACTACTACCCAAACGAGCCACGACTCGGCGTTGACTACGAGCTGCTCAGTCGTGAGGCCTGCGACCGCATCGCTCTGACCCTGCGCGTCTCAACTGAAGATCCGCACCTGCCTTCGGTGACCCCATCTTGGCCTTGCGCAAACAATCAGGAGCGCGAGGCATTCGACATGTTCGGCCTGATCTTCGATGGTCACCCCGACCTGCGCCGGATCCTGATGCCCGAGGATTACGAAGGCCACCCGCAGCGCCGCGACTTCCCGATCGGCGGCGAGCCGGTCCTCTTTACGCACAACGAGCACAGCGTGCCGCGGTGGTTTGAATGAGCACGGTTGACCCTGCAGCTCGCGAGCTGAGCGCCTACCGCAAGATGGAAGAGAGCATCACGATCTCGGAGACGACCGAGTTCGAGGGCGACCGCGAGCTGCTGACGCTCAACCTCGGCCCGCACCACCCGGCCACGCACGGCGTGCTGCGGCTGCTGGTGACACTCGACGGCGAAGTGATCCGCAGGCTGCAGCCGATCTACGGCTACCTCCACACAGGGATCGAGAAGACGGCCGAGCAGAAGAGCTACTGGAAGGCAATCCCGGTAGTCGAGCGGATGGATTACGTCTCCTACTACTTCAACGCGATGGCTTACTGCGGCGCAGTTGAAACGTTGCTCGAGGTCGAGATCCCCAAGCGCGCGCAGTACCTGCGAGTGATCCACATGGAACTCAACCGGATCATGAGCCACCTCGTCTTCCTTGGCACCAGCGCGCTGGACCTCGGCGCGATCTCGGTCTGGTGGTACTGCTTCCGTGAGCGCGAGACGCTGCTCGACCTCTTTGAGATGTCTTCTGGCCAGCGGATGCACACGCGCTACTTCCAGATCGGCGGCGTGATCGAGGACATTCCTGATGGTTGGATCGAGCAGGTCCGAAAGTTCTGCGCGATCATGCCTGAGCGCGCCGATATCTACGGCGATCTCCTGAACAAGAACGAGATCTTCCTTCAGCGTCAGCGCGACGTCTGCCCGCTCCCGGTCGAGAAGCTGCGCGAGTACGGCGTCACCGGCCCGCTGCTGCGCGCCGCAGGCGATCCGTGGGATCTGCGCAAGACGATGCCGTACAGCTCCTACGAAGAGTTCGACTTTCAGATTCCGGTCGGCACGAAGGGCGACAACTACGACCGCTTCCAGGTCCGTCTGGCCGAGGTCAAGGAGTCGATCAAGATTATCGTTCAGGCGCTCGACAATCTCCCCGACGGACCGACGATCACCGATGACCGCAAGATCGCGCTGCCGCCGCGCCACGAGCTGGCGACCTCGATGGAGGCGCTGATCCACCACTTCAAGCTTGTAACGGAAGGGATGCGAGTGCCGGCCGGGGAGGCCTACTACCCGATCGAAGGCGCCCGCGGCGAGCTCGGTTGCTTCGTCCGCTCGGATGGATCGAGCAAGCCGGCGCGGGTTCACATGCGCGACCCAAGCATCGTCAACATGCAGGCAGCACCGGCCGCCACCGAGGGTTGGCTGATCGCAGACATGCTGGCAACCGTCGCGATGTTCGACCCGATCATCGGCGGGATCGATCGCTGATGGCCGACGCTCAGCGCCACGTTGCCCGCTTCACGAACGATTCGCGGATTCCCGGCTGGGACCGCGCCGCCGACCTGACAAAAGAGCCGGCCGTCGTCCCCGACGCCGCAACGACCGAAGTTCCGGCCGAGCTGCGGGCTGCGATTGAGGACGCCGTTCGCCGCTTCCCTGTTGGCGACTCGGCCTTCATTCCGGCGCTCTACGCCGTTCAGGAGCAGTACGGCTGGTGCTCGCCGGAAGGGATTGAGCAGGCCGCCTCAGTCCTCGCCCGTACGCCTGCGGCGCTGACTGCGGTCGCGACCTTCTACGACATGTTCCGAATGGAGCCGCTCGGTCGCAAGACGGTTTACGTCTGCACCAACATCTCCTGCTCACTCTGCGGCGCCGACGAGCTGCTTGAGGCGCTCGAGGCCGAGCTCGGTGAAGCACCCGACGTCCACATCCGTGGCTTTGAGTGCCTCGGCGCCTGTGACATCGCACCGATGGCTTCCGTCAACGGCATCTATGTGGGGCCGATCGGGCTCGATCAAGTTCCGGAGCTTGCCCGCCAGATCGTTGCCGGCGATGACCCGTTGCCAGCCAAGCAGCTGATCAAGCGCCCCTGCGCCGACCCGAAGGTGGCTGAAAAGTGACCGACACGCTGCTCTTCACGAATATCGACGAGCCGGGCCTCAACACGATCGACGTATACCTCGCGCGTGGAGGCTACGAGCAGCTCGGGCGCGCGCTGAAGATGGAGCGCGAGGATCTCATTACCGAGCTGAGCGGCTCCGGCCTGCGCGGCCGCGGCGGCGCCGGATTCCCGATGGGCAGGAAGGCCTCGTTCATTCCCAAGGGCGACATGCAGAAGTACGTCGTCTGCAACGCCGACGAGTCCGAGCCCGGCACGTTCAAGGATCGCGAGCTGATTCAGAAGAACCCGCATCAGCTGATCGAAGGCTTGATCATCGCCGCCTACGCGATCGACGCAACGATCAACTACATCTACATCCGCGGCGAGTACGACCAGCAGGCCGACATCCTCGACGCCGCAATTGCCGAGGCGCGCGAACGAGGCTTCCTCGGCGAGAAGATCCTCGGTTCCGATTTCAGCGTTCAGCTGGAGCTGTCGCGAGGGGCCGGTGCCTACATCTGCGGCGAGGAGACCGGGCTGCTCGACTCGCTCGAGGGCAAGCGCGGAAATCCGCGACTGAAGCCGCCTTTCCCGGCCAACGAGGGTCTCTTCAACGGGCCGACGCTGATCAACAATGTTGAGACGCTCTCGGCAATCCCAAGCATCATCAAGCTCGGCGCTGAAGGCTACGCCGCGATCGGTGTGAAGGACTCGTCCGGCACCAAACTGGTGTCGATCAGCGGCAACGTTGAGCGCCCGGGCAACTATGAGATCGAACTCGGAACTTCGAGCCGCGAGCTGATCTACGACCTCGCCGGTGGCCCAGTAGACGGCCGTGCGATCAAGTGCTGGTTCCCCGGCGGCTCGAGCACCCCCGTTCTAACCGCTGACGATCTCGATATCGGCTACGACTACGACTCGATTGCAGCCGCCGGTTCGATGCTCGGCTCGGGCGCAATCATCGTTGTTGATGAGACGCAGTCGGTCGTTGAGCTGGCGTACAAGCTGGCCAAGTTTTACTCGCACGAATCTTGCGGGAAGTGCACGCCGTGCCGCGAGGGGACGGCCTGGACCTTCCACATGGTCGAGCGGATCAAGGAGGGCACGGCGACGCCGATGGACCTCGACATCATGGCCGCCGTTCAGGAGCAGATCATCGGCCACTGCCTCTGCGTCCTCGGCGACGCGATGGCGATGCCGATCGGATCACTGATCGCCAAGTTCCGCGACGAGTTTGAGGCTGAGATCGAGACCAACCGCAACGAGCGCGAGCGCAAGCTGGCGGAAGAGTTCGCCGCTGCCGAAGTCGAGATCGAGGGCATCAGCGCCTAATGCCACGGCCGGTCGAAAAACTCGTCAGCCTGACGATCAACGGCAACGAAGTTCAGGCCCCTGCGGGCATGATGCTGGCCGACGCCGCGCTCAAGTACGGCGACGTTGAGATTCCAGTCTTCTGTTACGACGCCAAGATTGGCCCGCCGGTCGGTGCCTGCCGGATGTGCCTCGTTGAGATCGAAGGAATTCCGAAGATGCAGGCCGGCTGTTCTGTTGCCGTCACCGACGGGATGGTCGTCCACACCGACACCCCGACCGTCAAGGCGGCTCAGGAAGCGGTGCTGGAATTCATCCTGATCAACCACCCGCTCGACTGCCCGGTCTGCGACAAGGGCGGCGAATGCCCGCTGCAGGACAACGCCTTCGGCTGGGGCGGAGGGCTTTCCCGCTTCATTGAGCCGAAACGCCACTTTGAGAAGCCGCTCGCGCTGTCGCCGCTGATCGCGATCGACCGCGAGCGCTGCATCCTCTGTTACCGCTGCGTCCGTTACAGCCAGGAGGTCGCGGAGGACTTCCAGTTGGTGCTCGAGGAGCGCGGCGCTGACACCTTCGTCACGACCTTCGACGGCCATCCTTATGTGGCGCCTTTCAGCGGCAACATCATTGAGCTTTGCCCAGTTGGCGCACTGACTTCGCGCCCGTATCGCTTCCGCGCGCGCCCGTGGGACATCGAGCAGGCCGGTTCGGTCTGCACGCTCTGCCCGGCGCAGTGCAACGTCAGCTTCTCGGTTCGTGATGAGCGCGTGCTGCGCGTCTTGGGCCGCGACCACGAAGGCGTCGACGACGGCTGGCTCTGCGACAAGGGCCGCTTCGCCTACCAGGCGATCCACGTTGACGAGCGCGTCACCGAGCCGATGATGCGCGACGGTGGCGAGCTTCGGCCGGTCACGTGGGAGCTCGCAATCGAGAGCGCGGCGAAGCTGCTTTCGCACGCAGGCGCCAACACCGGCGCGCTGGTTGGCGGCGAGACGACGAACGAAGAGGGCGTCCTGCTGACGCACCTGATGCGCGAGACACTCGGCTCAAACGACCTTGACTCAAGGCCAGGCGGCGCGCTCGATCTGGAGCTGCTGCGGGCATTGAACGCTCCGAAGCTTCAGGCCTCGGTTCCCGACCTTCAGTACGCGCACGCAGTTCTGGTGCTCGACTGCGAACCGGTCGATGACGCGCCGATCCTCGACCTTCGTCTGCGCAAGGGCGTCCGTCACCACGGCGTCAAGCTGCTGATTGGATCGAGCCGCCCGTCGGCGCTTGATGAGCGCGCCGCTCACAGCGCCCGCTTTGCCCCCGGCTGCGGAGAAGCGTTCGCTGCAGCTCTTGGCGCCGAACTGGCCGGCCAGTCGTCGGCCTCGCTGGCGGAAGCCGCCGGCGCCGATCCCGCTGACGTAGTCGCTCTTGCCACGCAGCTGCGCGAGGCCGGCGAAGAGGTCGTAATTCTCTGGGGCGAGCGGCTGACGGCCGGGCCGCGTCGCAACGAGGGCGCCCGCGCGCTGCTCAACCTTGCCGACCAGCTCGGGCTTAACGACCGCGACGGCGCAGGGTTGCTTGAGATTCCTTCCGGGACCAATTCGCGCGGCCTGCGCGAAGTTGGCGTGCTTCCGAACGCTTCGATCGGCCTTGGTGATGCGGCGACGGTCGGTCGCGACGCCGAGCAGATCGGCGAAGCACTTGCCGCCGGAGATCTCAGCGCAGTAATCCTGCTTCACAGCGACCCGCTGCTTGACCAGCCCAGCTCGGCGCTCTGGCAGCGCGCGCTTGGCAAGGCCAGCACAGTGATTGCCCACGCCGCCTTCCTCACCCCAGCCGTTCTTGAGCACGCCAACATCGTCTTCCCGGCCGAGTCGTACGCTGAGAAGGAAGGAACGGTTGTCCATCCAGACAGTCGCGTTCAGCGCCTGCGCCGTTCGATTGCGCGCCAGGGCGAGACGCGCGCAGAATGGGCGCTGCTGGCCGAACTGGCGGCACGGATCGGCAACGATCCGAAGGCTCTGACCTGCTCAATGGTCAGCGCGCGGATCTTCGAGCAGGTGCCGTTCTACGCAGGCCTCTCACTCGATCTGATCGGCGGCGTTGGAATCCGCTGGAGCGAACGCGAGGCCGCCGCCTCGTTCCCGGCTGCTCCGGCCGCGCCGTTCACACTTGACGCTCCGCCGGCCGCGGCATCACCAAACGGGCTCTTGCGGCTCGGCAGCTTCCGCTCGATCTGGGCCTCGCCTGAAGTTGAGGCGTCGCCTGCACTCGCCTTCCTTCATCCGCGCCAGCGGGTCGAGATCTCTCCAGGCGACGCCGCTCGGCTCGGAATCGCCCACGGTGAGAACGTGACCGTCGCCTCGAACGGCGATTCGGTTACGGGGCTCGCTCATATCCGCGCGGCAGCTCCCGACGGAACCGTCTTCCTTCAGACCTCGATCCCCAAGGGCAGCGCAGCGCTGCTCGAAGGCCCGCTGGTTGAGGTCAAGCGCTCATGAACCTCAACGTGCCGTTCGCGCTCGTCGGCTACATCGAGCCTTGGTGGATGGTGATCATCAAGTGCGTCGTCTTTGCCTTCATCGGCCTCCAGCTGGTGCCGGTGGTGCTGATGATGGAGCGCAAAATCCTTGGCCGCTTTCAGAATCGCTACGGCCCAAACCGAGTTGGTCTCTACGGCGCGATGACGCCGATCGCCGACATCATCAAGTTGCTCAGCAAGGAGCCGTTCCGCCCGAAGACGGCGATCGGCTGGCTCTTCGAGCTGGCGCCGATTCTCTCGATCACGGCCGCCTTCGCGTCGCTGGCGCTGGTTCCCTACGGCCCCGTCGTGGACATCTTCGGTACCGCTACCGGGCTCTACGGGATCGACGTCAGTATCGGTCCGCTTTACGTCTTCGCCTTCGGTGCGATCAGCTTCTACTCGGTGATGCTCGGTGGTTGGGCTTCCGGTTCGAAGTATTCGTTCCTTGGTTCAATGCGCGCCGCCGCGCAGCTAATCAGCTACGAAGTGCCACAGGGAATGGCCCTGATCGGCGTTGTGATTACGGCGCAGACAATGTCGCTCACGGGAATCGTCGAAGCGCAGCAGGGCATGTGGTACATCGTGCCGCAGTTCTTCGGCTTCGTCGTCTTCATGGTCGCCAGCTTCGCTGAGACCAACCGCCCGCCGTTCGACCTGATGGAGGCCGACGCCGAGCTGACCGGCGGTTACAACACCGAGTTCGGTGGCAGCAAGTTCACGCTCTACTTCTTCGCCGAATACCTCAACATGATCGTCGTCGCCGGAATTGCGACGGCACTCTTCCTTGGCGGCTGGCTGCTGCCGTTTGGGATCCACCCGCCAAGCTGGGTCGACCCCTTCATCGTGATCGGCAAGATGCTGGCCTTTGTCACCTTCTTCATCTGGATCCGCGCGACGCTGCCTCGTCTGCGTTACGACCAGCTGATGTCGCTGGGCTGGAAGGTTCTGCTGCCGCTGGCCACGCTCAATGCCCTGATAACCGCGATCATTGTGGTCGCCTAGTAGGAGTTTGAAGATGGCCTGGGATCCAGAAAAAGACGTCATTGAAGTAATCCGCGGACCGCAGAAGGCGGGCGGCGCGGGCGGTCTCTACCGTGCCTTCGGCGAGACGCTGCGCGGCCTCAAGACGACCTTCGGCCAGCTGCGGATGGGCGTTGACACAATTCAGTACCCGGAAGAGAAGATCCCCGTTTACCCACGCTTCCGCGGCCGCCATCAGCTCCACCGCTTCGAAGACAGCGGCCTCGAGAAGTGCGTCGGCTGCTCGCTCTGCGCTGCGGCCTGCCCTTCCGACTGCATCCGCGTCGTCGCCGCAGAGAACACTCCCGAGCACCGCGTTTCGGCCGGTGAGCGTTACGCCGCCGTCTACGAGATCAACCTCTCGCGATGCATCTTCTGCGGCTACTGCGAGGTCGCCTGTCCGTTCGATGCGATCACGATGGGTCACGACTTCGAGCTCTCCGACGCCAACCGTTCGGATCTGATCTTCACGAAGGAAATGCTGCTGGCCGAACCGATCGAGCGCACGCCGCTCAGGGCGGAAGGGGAGTAGCCGCAAGCGACGATGACCTTCCTCTTCTTCTTCATCTTCGCTGGATTTGCACTGGCCGGAGCGGCTGGCGTCGTCGTGCTGCGCAATCCGTTCTACTGCGTTCTCTCGCTCGTGGTTCACCTGATCTCGCTGGCCTTGCTCTTCCTGCTGCTCGAAGCCCAGTTCGTTGCCGTCGCGCAGATCGTCGTCTACGCCGGCGCCGTGATGGTGCTCTACGTCTTCGTCGTTGCCTACGTTGGCGGCGGCGACAAGCCCGACCAGCTTTGGAGCGCCAGTCCGCGCCAGAAGGCCTTGGCGGTCGGCTTTGCCGCGCTGATCTTCATCGAGCTGGCGATTGCGCTGCTCGGAACGGCGCTCAGCGAGCTCGGCACCGATGGCGCGAAGTTGTCGGCCACTTACGGCACACCGCAAGAGATCGGACGCCTCTTGCTGACCGACTACCTGCTGGCCTTCGAGTTGGCATCGATGCTGCTGCTGGTAGCCGCGATCGGTGCCGTTGCACTGGCCGGAAGGCGCGGTGGGATCGCCGAAGATGAGGGCAACCTCTCGCCTCGCCATGGCGCCGTCTATACGCCGAGCCCTGCAGCGACCGGTTCGATGGCCGAAGGCGTCTCCGGCTATGGCGTCACGACGCCGCTGCCTGACCCACAGTTTGAAGGCCGCGAGCTGAAGCAGCCGGCACGCGAAACCGCCGAGGACGACCGATGACCGTCAACTGGTACCTAATCGTTTCGGCACTGATCTTTGCTCTCGGGGCTGCCGGCGTGATGATTCGCCGCAATCCGCTTGTGATTCTGCTCTGCCTCGAACTGATGCTGAACGCGGGCAACCTTGCGCTGATCGGCTTCTCGCGGATGTGGGGCGACGGTGCCGGCGAGATCTTCGCGATCGTCGTGATGGTGAT
>WLNV01000045.1 GCA_009699615.1 Actinomycetota bacterium | reverse complement strand
TCGGCGCTGAGCGCGACGGCCTGCCATGGGCCGGCGCCGATCCGCGACCAGCCGAGCGGTGCTATCGCAACCGGATCGGGGTGGTAAAGACGGAGCCCTGCGGTCAGCTTGCGTAGTGATTTGCGCGAGGCCTGCAGTGGGCCGACGTCACCGGGAACCGGCGAGCGGCGCACGATCACGATCGTCTGCGGGCTGCCATCGAGACGCGACCAGCGCGCCTCATCAGGCGCATCATCGAAGCGTTCTCCGCGGGCGAGAGTCAGCCCGTCGCCAAGCGTTACCTCTTCGGAGCCAAGCTCGACTCCAAGCAGCACGGCGACAACGGTGTGCTCTGCACGCTCCTCGGCGACGCAACGCTCAAGCTCGAGGTAGGCCTTGTCGAAGCAGCGCTCGTCGAAGACGAAGTCGTTGGAGTCGACGAAGACTCGTGCGAGGAAGCAGTGGAGGGCTGCGTCGGCGCTCTGACGGCCAGGGCCGGGCGGGTGCACGCCTTGCGAGTCGAGATAGTCAGCAAGGCTGCCGATCGCCATCAGAGCGTGGGTGGCAGGCAGAAATGTGGGGAGCCGCGCCAGAACGTTGCTTCGCTCATTGATGAACTCGGCCGTCAGGGGGCGGTAGCAGTAGAGCGGCGAATCGCGGCGACCCTCCTCAACAACCTCGAACGGAAGCTCATGCCCACCCTGAGCGTCGCTTGCCAGCTGCCATGCAGCTTCCTGCGTGAATGCGTGCAGCGCGGAGCGGAGTTGGCGAAGGCCCATATGCGTCCGTTCGCCAAATCGGTCGCTGATCCTGCCGTGATCGCCGCGCGGTAGATTAATTCGATGGCTTCAAAGGGGCATACACACGAAGATCACGACCACGTCCACGGTCCCGGCTGCGGCCACACGGCGATCGTCCACGACGGCCACATTGATTTCATCCACGACGGCCACCTGCACCAGCCGCACGGGGACCACGTCGACGAGCATTCGCTTCCCGTTGACGAGCAGCTGCCCGACGCCTGCAACCGCGCGCATGACTGCGGCGAGCACGTTCACGGACCCGACTGCGGCCACGAGGCGGTTCCGCACGGCGAGCACACCGACTACCTCGTCGACGGCCGCCTCCACCACCCGCACGAGGATCACTGTGATGATCACGGCGGCCTCGACCTAGCCTGAGAATCAGTCTCATCGCTAGCCTCTTGAGCGATGGCGAAGACGCAGAAGAAGAAAGAGTCGCAGTGGGCGACAGCGACGAACGAGCGTCTCGCTGAAGCAGGCTTCCGCCGTGGCGGCGCACGCGCTGCCGTCGTTTCATTGCTCGATGAGCAGAGCTGCGCGCTGAGCGCCTACGAGATCGAGGATCTACTTGCGGAGCGCGAGCGCGCCGTTGGCCGCGCCAGCATCTACCGGATCCTCGAAGAGCTCGACGAGCTGGGCGTTGTAGCCAAGGTCGAACTCGGCCAAGGACAGGCCCGCTACGAGCCGGTTCGCCCCGACCACCACCACCATCACCTCGTCTGCGACAAGTGCGGCGCCGTGATCGCCTTCGATGACGCGCCGCTGGAGCGCGCCGTCCACTCGATCTCTAGGCGCGTCGACTTCGCAGTCGAAGGCCACGAGATTGTGCTCCACGGCCTCTGCGCCGACTGTCGCTAGCGAGCAGCTCGCGCAGCGAACGGACGAGCAGCGCGGCAGCGAAAGCGACGACGAGCGCGCAGGTCACTGCCGCCCCGGCCGCCAGATCCGCGTGATATGAGGCGTAGAGCCCGGCCAGCGCCGCAACCCAAGCGATCCCAACTGCGACCAGCATCATCGGCCCGATCCGCTCCGTCAACAACCGCGCGCTTGCCGCCGGGCCGATCAGCATCGCGACGACCAGCAGGTTGCCGAGCGCCTGTACGGCGACGAGCGTGGCACCGGCGAGGAGAAGCGCGAGAACCAGATCGAGCGGCGCGGGCGAGCGACCCAGAGCGCGAGCGTTGATCCGGTCAAAGCCGGTCACCAGCAGCCCTTCATGGAGCACGAAGAGCACGGCGAGCACGATTACTGCGTAGGCGGCGGCCAGAGCAATGTCGCCAAAGCCCACTGCCAGCAGGTCACCGAAAAGAATCCCGTTGAGCCCTGCGGGGGTCGCCGGAGCGAGGCCGAGCAGCACGCCGGCGCCGAACAGCGATGTGATTACAACCGAGACGGCGACCTCACTTCCGAGCACTTTTATCCGGCCGACGAGCGCGATCAGGCTGGCACCAACCGCAAGGCCGATCGCTCCGCCGAGAACCAGCGGGAGGCCCAAGAGCGCGGCGCCGACGAGCCCCGGAAGCATTGAGTGGGCGAGCGACTCGGCGCTGTAGGCGCGGCCGGCGAGCACGATCCAGCAGCCGAGCGTGCCGGCGATCAGGCCGAGCAACGCCAGCTCGGCAAGGCTGCGCAGTACAACCGGCTCACGCAGCGGCTCCAGCAGCCAGTCGATCATGCGCCGTCCTCCGCGTGGTCGTGGTGGTGTGGCGGCGTGATCGCGAGCGGCCCATCGCCGGGGAGTGGGATCAGCGAAGCGCCGTAGGTCCGTTCGATCACTTCGCGCGTGAGAACCTTCGCCGGGTCGCCGAAGGCGATCTGCACGCGGTTGCAGCAGAGCACGAGATCCCAGCTACGCGCCTGCTCAATGTCGTGCGTCGCCATCAATAGCCCACGGCCTTCGGCGGCAAGCTCGTCGAAAAGGGTGGCGAGCAGCTCGGCGCTCGGCACGTCGATCCCTGCGAACGGTTCGTCGAGCAGCAAGAGTGGCGAGTCCTGCACCAGCGCTCGTGCGACCAGCACGCGCTGGCGCTGCCCGCCGGAGAGCTCGCCGAAGGTCGTATTGGCCTCGCCTTCGAGCCCTACGCGCCGCAGCGACTCGCGTGCCAGTGCGCGGTCGGCGCGCGACGGCCGCCTCCACCAAGGCAGCCGCGAGACCGAACCCATAAGCGCAACGTCGAGCGCGCTGACCGGGTAATCGAGCCGTGAGCGTTCGCTCTGTGGCACGAGTGCCGGGTGGCCGACGCCGACCTCCATCTCACCAGACGATGGCGCCAACTCATCGGTTAGAACGCGGAAGAGCGTTGACTTGCCGCCGCCGTTGGGGCCCAGCAGCGCGACCCGCTGGCCAGACTCGACGGCGAAGGTGATGCTGCTGATTGCGGGCGCCGCAGCGCCGGGGTAGCGGGCCGCCAGCCGGTCGCTGCGTACCAGCGGGTCAGAACTCAGGCCTCGATCGTGCATCTCTCCCTACCCCCGGTCATCCCCGCGACCATCGCTTTGGCATTGGCAGCTTCAGCGCCAAGCACCGTTTCTTCCGGCGAATCGTCAGCGCCGAGCGTATCTCCGTAGAGCGTGTAGTCAGATGATGCACCGGTATCGCCGGCAATCCGCTCGGCAAGCACCGGGTTCAGAGAGCTCTCAGGGAAGATCGCCTTCACCTTCTTGTCGCGGATCAGCTTCTCAAGCGCCGCGACCTCACCGGCAGATGCCTGGCCCTGCGTTGAGGTCGACGGGAAGACTGCCCCGACGGAGGTGACCCCGTAGCGCTCGGTGAAGTAGATGAAGGCGTCGTGGTCGGTGACGATCAGCCGCTCGTTTGCCGGCACCTTGTTCAGGCAGGCGCGAATCTGCTCGTCAACCTTCTTGATCTTGGCACGGTATGCATCGGCGTTGGCCGTGATTTGATCCTTCGCCGCCGGGTCGGCGGCAATCAGCGCCGTCTCAATCTGATCGGTTGCGGCTTCGACGTTTGTCAGATCGTGCCACCAGTGCGGATCGCTGCCCTTGAACTCGTCACCTGATGCAAGGTGTTTGACCGGAACCGAATCGCCGAGCAAGATCAGCTTCCCGTTTGAACCCGATTCGTCGACAAGCTTGTTGACCCATTGATCAAGCCCCAGTCCGCTGGCGAATACAACCTTCGCGTCAGCGATCGCACCGACGTCGTTGGGGCGCGGCTCATAGTCGTGCGCTTCTGAGTTCGGCGTCAGGATCTGATTCACGATGACCGCCTCGCCGCCGACCTCACGGACAAGGTCGCCGACCTGAGTGGTGGTGGCGGCGACGGTGACCTTGGAGCTGGCAGAGCCGCCACCCTCGTCGCTCCCGCAGCCGGCGACAGCCAGGGCGCTCAGGCCAAGCAGCGTTAGCGCCAGCGGAGCCAGCCGGGGGCGGCGTTGATGGATCAGCACGGCAACTGCGACGAGCGCGAAGACGATCCCCGCGAGGACGGCGATCGCCGCCCCTGGAGGCACGTTCAATTGGTAGGCGAGGATCATTCCGATCACTCCTTCTGCCGCGGCCAGCGCAGCGGTGGTCAACTGCCAGAGCGGCAGACGTTTGATCACCAGCCGCGTTGTCGCGGCCGGCACTACAAGGATTGCCGTCGCCAGCAGCGCGCCGACGGCGGCAAGCGCGGCCACGGCGGCAAGCGCGATCAGCGCGATCAGCAGCGAGTCGCTGCTCCCGCGCCGATCGGCGAATCCCGCGGCCAACCAGCGCGGGCCAAGCAGCAGCGTCGCGGCTGCCGCGGCGAGCGCAGCGACGGCGGCGAGGATCAGCTCCGGCGTTCCGATCGCCAGCAAACTGCCGAAAAGCAGCCGGTCAACGCTGCCCTGCGAGCCGAAGACATCGCTGGCGAGAATCACGCCGAGCGCCAGCGCGCCCGCCAAGACCAGAGCCGTCGCGCTGTCAGCCCCAACTGAGCGGCGGCGCAGCAGCAGCGTGATCAGCGCAGCCATCACCAGCGCCGCGCCAAAGGCGCCGAAGATTGCTGAGAAGCCGAGCCCGTCGGCGAGGACCAGACCGGGGACGGCTGCGGTGCCAACCGCGTGCGCGTAGAAGGCCAGGCCGCGCAGCACGATCCAAACGCCGAGCAGCCCAGCAACGGATGCGAGCAGCAGGATCTCAACGATCCCGCGCTGAAAGAAGGGCAGCGCGAACGGGTCAAACACGGCCCGAGCTTATCAGGAATGATTCTCAGTAGCGTCTTTGTGAGCCCGCGCTCGCGGCAGGACGGCCCGGGCGCGCGGCGAACTATGGCTGAATGGCCAGAGAGCAGAGCGCCGCGGAGCGCGACGACCCCGGCCATCGTCACCCCCAGCGACCGATGCGCGCACTTCTCGCATCCACTGCCGGCCGAACACTGACCGCCGTAGCCGCCGCGCTGCTAATAGCGACCGTCGTCGCGATGGTCGCCCTTTGGCCTTCCAAGGACAAAACCGAACCAAGCCAGGCACTCGGCGGAAAAACGGTCGCCGCCGAAGTTCAAAGCGTCGCACTCACGCCATGCGGCCCGGCTGGCCAGCGCTGCCGCGAGTTGACGGCGACGATCAGCGAAGGTCCGGGCAAGGGCGACATCGCCGTCCTCACGCTAGGGCCGCAAGAGGCGACGCAATCGGTTGATCCTGGCGCGACAATCCGAGTCTCAACCGATGCCCAGGCACCGGCCGGCTCAGCGAAGTACGGCTTCGTCGACATTGATCGCCGCACGCCACTGATCCTTCTAGTGATTGCTTTCGCGATCATCGGCGTTGTTGTCGCGCGCCGGCAAGGCTTCTTCGCCGTGATCGGGCTGCTCTGCAGCGTTGCACTGATCACAACATTCCTCGTCCCCGCAATCCTCGCCGGCGAGTCGCCGGTCCTAGTCTCGGTCGTCGCCGGCATGGCGGTGATGTTCATCACACTCGGATTGACCTACGGGCTGAGCGCACAGAGCCTCGCCGCGGCGACAGGAATCGGCATCTGCCTGCTGCTGGCAACGCTGCTCGGCAGCCTCGCGCTCGACAGCACGCAGCTCGACGGCCGTGGTGGCGAATATGCCCAAGTCCTCAGCCAAGCCAACGTCGCAGGCATCTCGCTGCAGGGGATCGTGCTGGCGGGGATGGTAATCGGCGCGCTTGGCGTGCTGACCGATACCGCCGTAACCCAGGCCTCAGCGGTGATGGCCGTGCGCCGCAGCAACCCAACTCTCGGCGTTCGCGAGCTCTACCACGAAGGCTTCACCGTCGGCCGCGACCACCTTGCGGCAACGATCCACACGCTCGTGATGGCCTATGTCGGAACGCTGCTCCCACTGCTGCTGGTGCTCGAGGCGGCCGACGTTGGAATCAGCGACGCTCTCAACGGCCAACTGCTCGCCGAGCCGCTGGTGGCGACGATCATCGGTTCGGTTGCGCTGATGGCAAGCGTGCCACTCACGACGGCGCTGACTGCGGTTCTCGCCGTCCGTGTGCCGGCGGAAGCGCTCGCCGGCGGCCACGAGCACGCCCACTAAGCTGCGCGCCGCGCAACGATCTACTGCTTTACTGGCAGTGTGTGCGTTCAATGCATGATCGGAGCAGCAAGCGCAGGCGCGGCGGCGACAGGCATTCGGTCGGTTGCGGCCGTGAAGCTCAGTCGATTTATGACGCCGCTCCGGATGCGTGTGATGACCGGTTCACTGATCGCTACTGCGCTGATCCTCGCCTCAACCGCCCTTAGCGGTAGCGGCGCTTAAGCGCCGCGCGCAACACCTATGCTCTGGTTGTCCGACAAGCTGGACGCGTCGCGAGAGCGCGACCGATCTAAGGAGCGCTGGGACCAATCAGCAAGCTACGAAAAGAAAATGGCAGTCTCCGCGTTGAACTGACCGGCTTCGAGTCGCTGGTATCGCTACGCCGATCATTCTCGATCCCGATCAGCCAAGTCGTGAAGGTTGAGCTGGTCGAGGACGGGCTGAAGGCGACACATGGGCTCAGGGCCCCAGGCCTCGGGCTACCAGGCCTGCGCAAAGTTGGCAGCTGGCACGGCAGCGACGGCCGAAGCTTCATCTCGGTGGACCGCAACCAGCCGGCCGTTCGAGTCAGCCTGTCGCCAGACGCGAACTGGGCCGCCGTGATGATTGGCTCGGCCGACGCCGCCGCCGTCGCCCGCTCGATCGAAGCCGGTTAGAGAACTCCGCTAAGCGGTCGGGGCGGTAAGGACTGAATCCGAGCTGGCGGCGGGTTCCACGCCTTCGAGCCACTGCTCACCGAAGCAGCGCATGTCCTCGATCATAGGTAGCAGCGCACGACCCTTGTCGGTCAACGCGTACTCAACGCGCGGCGGCAGCTCCGGAAGCTGCTGGCGCTCAACGATCCCCTCCTGCTCAAGCTCCCGCAGACGCAGCGAGAGCGTGCGCGGGCTGATCCCCGTCAACGAGCGCTCAAGCTCACAGAAGCGCGAGCGACCCTCATCGAGCTCACGCACGACGAGCAGCGTCCACTTGGCGCAGACGATGTCAGCGGTCCTACAGACCGGGCATTCGGGATCAACAGCCACCCAACCACTTTACCAAGTGAAGTGACGTCGCAGTGGCGTTTGCCTTGCGCGCTCAGGCTACGTCGCGGAGCTTCTGTGCTTCGGCGAGCGACTGCAGCTTCTTCAGCGACTGGTTTTCGATCTGACGGATCCGCTCGCGCGTGACGTTGAAGGTGCGACCAACCTCGTCAAGCGTGCGCGGGTGCTCACCGCCGAGTCCGTAACGGAGCTCAAGCACGCGACGCTCGCGGTATGAAAGGTTCTCAAGCGCTTCACGCAGCGCCTCCTTCGTCAGCACTTCGGCGGCACGCTCGTAAGGAGACTCGGCCCGCTCGTCGGCAATGAACTGGCCGAACTCGGATTCTTCTTCATCGCCGACCGGCTTCTCGAGCGAAACCGGCGCCTGCGCTGAGCGCTTGATCGAATCAACCTCTTCGGGATCGATGCCCGTTACTGCCGCGATCTCCTCCGGCGTAGGTTCGCGGCCCAGCTCGGTTACCAGCTTGCGCTCGGCGCGGCCGATCTTGTTGAGCTTCTCAACGACGTGAACTGGGATTCGAATCGTGCGCGCCTTGTCGGCGAGCGCGCGGGCGATTGCCTGGCGGATCCACCAAGTTGCGTAGGTCGAGAACTTGAAGCCCTTGCGGTAATCGAACTTCTCGGCTGCGCGGACGAGGCCCAGCGTGCCTTCTTGAATCAGATCGAGGAACGGCAAGCCCTGGTTGCGGTAGTTCTTCGCGATCGAAACGACGAGGCGCAAGTTCGACTCAACCATCTTGTGCTTGGCATTGAGGTCGCCGCGTTCAATCTTCTTCGCCAGATCAACCTCTTCTTGGGCGGTCAGTAGGCGGACCTTGCCGATGTCTTTGAGGAAGAGCTGCAGCGAATCGGTCGTCATGTCCGGGCGCAGGTCAATCGCAGCCTTGGCGCGGCGGCGGGTGCGTTTGTCCGGGGCGCGCTCAACCTGAGCGGCAGGCGCCGAAGGATCGTCGTCGATCAGTTCGATCTCCTGGCTTTCGATCCAGGTCTTCAGCTCCTCGCGGTCCGCATCATCAAGGTCGAGCTCGGCGGTGGCGCTTGCGATATCGGCGTGCGAGAGCACTCCGGTCTGCGCGCCGCGGGCTACAAGCGTCTTGATTTCGTCCAGTTCCTGAAACTCAGTGACGGTCATGGCATCCGTTTCGTACTCGAAGGATCATCTACACCCGGCAGCGCCGGGACCCTGATGACAGTAGAAGATTGGCGCTGAGACTCCCCCCGGCGACCGATCGAACGACTGTGCAGCGCCACCAGAGTACCGCCGTTGGAGTAATCACGGCGAAGATTTACACGCTAAATCCCGCATCTTTGTTTCGTGCGTGGCAGAATGAGGCGATGTCGTCATCAGAGCCAGAGGATCCAACGACCGAAAAGGATGTCCTGACGAACCTTCCGCGCAGCCGTCGCCAGCGCCCAAGCGTGCGTCGCGAGGCAGCGAGAATGTCGCAGGCAAGCTCCAATACGCGAGCCAAGGTCGCCGCCACGAAGATCATCGGCGGTGCGCCGAACGAGCCGAAAGCCGAGCGCCCTCTCCCTGCTGAGACAACCAAGGCGGCGGCGCTCAGCCGCGTGCCGCGTGCCGGCTACGCGACGCCAAGCCACGGCAAGAACTTCGGAAACGCAGATCCTGCAGGGCTGTTGACTGAGCTGACGCGCGCAGTGCTGCGCCTGCTCCCCGGCTAGCAGAGCCTGCCAATACAGCACCTCCCCGCTCTGCTACTGGTTGCTGTAGCCTTTAGGGCGTAATGCCGAACCGCTTCGCGCCCTGCGTGAGGCGGACGGGGGACCCACTGCGAGCCTCGGCTCGCTGGGGCGAATCGGACATTGGATGTCTGTAGGGCCGCTCGTTTGGCCCGAGCCCGTCAGCTCACCTCGTAGGCCACCAACGAGACCAGAACAAGATCAGCTTTTCGTATCGACATCTACTTTCCGTACCCGTCGCAGCCCTGCTGATGGCCTGCTTCGCCGTGCCTGCTCTGGCGCAAGGTCCGGGCGGAACAGAGGCCGGCGAGTCACTGCTCAGCGCGGCCCCATCGACTATCGGCACGCCAGCCACACTGAGCGGGATGCTCGCAGGCAGCGGCTCCGGTCGCAGCGTTCAGATTCAGCTCCAAGGTCAGGAAGGCAGCTGGCTTACAGTCGCCACCGGGCCGGCCGGCCGCGACGGCAGCTTCAAGCTCCTTTGGCGTGCGCCAAAGAGCGGCCGCTTCCTCGCACGTGCCGTCGCCAAGGGCGCGCGCGCAACCGACCTCGGTGCAACGCCAACGACCGTCATCACCGTCCACAACAAGACCCAGGCCACCTGGTACGACCAAGCAGGAACAACCTCGGCGTGCGGAGTGAAGCTGCGTAAGGCAACACTCGGCGTTGCCCACAAGACGCTCCCCTGCGGCACGATGCTCGACTTCAGCTTCCACGGCAAGTCGATCACCGTCCCCGTGATCGACCGCGGCCCATACGGCCCCGGCATCAGCT
>WLNV01000044.1 GCA_009699615.1 Actinomycetota bacterium | reverse complement strand
GGTCAGGTCCTCGCAGAAGGGAACCCGGTTTGTGATTGCCGTCACCGGTGTTCCGTCGGCATTGACGATCGACGTCGGAAGCCCAAAGACCGTCGCGAACGTGTCCTGAATCGCCTGAAGAGTCGGTACGCCGATCAGGGCAGCGAGGCTTGTCGCGGCCGGTTCTGCGCCCGCCGTACCCTCGTTTTTCGTCCCGCTGGAACCCGTATCGGTCATGCTTGCACCTCCATTGCACGGACCACGATATCGTGCTCGGTCTGCCCCCGCCATCCTTGGCGGGAACAGCTGCCAGCTAGAAGAACTGAAGGTATTCGGCCTGCTCCCATTCGGTAACGTGCTCGCTGAAGCGATACCACTCGTCGAGCTTGGCCTTCACAGCGAGGGCATGCATGGTCTCGCCGAACACCTCCTTGGCGAGCTCATCCTGATCGAGCGCGGTTGCAGCCTCGAGAAGGTTTCGAGGTAGGCTCTCGATCGACCTGGCGGCAACCTCCTCGTTGGTCAGATCGTAGAGCGGCACGTCGATTGCGTCACCAGGCTCCATCCCTTCGCTAACGCCTTCGAGGGAGGCAGCGATTGTCAGGGCCATCGCCATATGCGGGTTGACGCACATGTCGCAGGCGCGGTTCTCGATTGCCTTGCGCGTCTGCGGGAGTCGCACCATCGCCGAACGGTTGTTGAAGCCGTAGCAAATGTGCGTCGGCGCCCAAGTCAAGGTTCCGCCTTCGAGATCTGTCGCGCGACCTACTAGCCCCTTATATGAGTTGACTGTTGGGCAGGCGATCGATGTGATCGCCGCGCCATGCCGCAGCACGCCAGCGAGCGCGTTGAACGCGAGTGGCGACCAGCCGCCATCGCTGTCGGCGAAGAGGTTTGCGCTGTCATCATCGACCTTGGTCATGCTGTGATTGATGTGCGCCCCGTTTCGCCAATCGCCGCCCGACGGCTTTGGCATGTAGGTAACGAAGAGGTCGTGGCGCTTGGCAATCTCCTTCAGCATGACGCGCAGCAGCACAAGCCGGTCGGCCGTGTCGAGAGCATCGGAAGGGCCGAAGTCCAGCTCAAACTGGGAATAGGCGCCTTCGGCAACGACGTTGCTTAGGCCCCAGCCGAGGTCGTTGATCGCACGGACCACGTCATCGAGGAAAGCCATCCCATCGAGAGTGTGCTCGACGTCGTATCCAAACGCTTGACGTCGAACAGCGACATCTCCGACCTTGTGCTCGTCGAGACCACCGAAAGCTTTGACGGCCTTCCCGTCCTCCCAGCGCAAGACTATGAACTCCGGCTCGAAGCCAGCAGTGAAGGCGTAGCCGCGATCCGCGGCGGCCTTAATTTGGCGCTTGAGCGCCTGGCGAGGGCAGACGTTGTACGGCTCGTTCATCCAGTAGAGGTCTGCCATAACCCATGCGTAGCGGGTATCCCAGGGGCAGATGCGGACGCTGCTCAAATCGGCGAGTGCGATCTGATCTGGATCAGCTGGTCCCAAGTCCGGTGTCATTGATACAGAGTGTGTGGCGAACTGCGGTCCCTTCCCGGCGAATAGATCGTCGAACTCTGCGATCGGCACGGGCTTTGTCTTTGGCTGCCCGAGTAGGTCGACCCAGCATGAAAAGACATACTCGACGCCAGCTGCTTCAAGTCGTTTCCGTTCCGCCGCTACTGCGGTTGGATCGGCCATCGCTTCGCCCATGCTGCCACTCTGCGTCATACGAATATCTTCCTCTCGATTGGGTTCCGTGCTGAGCCTCGCGGAGTCATCTCTGCCGGCCCAGTTTGGACCTTGACTACAAGCACGTACAACGAGCGTACAATTCATGGTACGGTTGCGCAAGTCCGCAATTTCGACAGGAGGAGACGGAGATGATGTTTTCTAGCGGGAAGAAGCAGTCCTTCGGATCGATGGCTCACGGCATCATCTCAATGCTTGGTTCGCCTCACATCCCGGTCGGTGAACTCGAGGGCAGCGGCGCTGGCGTGGCGTTCCTTGGGGTGCCGTACGAGGGTTCGAACGTCTGCATCGGTCGGCCCGGATCCGGGCTCGGGCCTCAAGGTCTGCGGATCGCTTCGCAGGAATACTTCAGCTGGTCTTTTGAGTGGGACATCGACCTTCAAGAGGCATACGGCATGGTCGACTGCGGCGACACGAAGATCGCAATTGGCAATGCTGTCCGCACGCACGAGAACATTCAAAAGGACGTTTCGACGATCCTCAAGTCGGGTGCAATCCCGATCTCGATCGGCGGCGATCATTCGTTGCCGATCCCTTGCGCCCGGGCGCTCTCGGAGCACCTCGGCGACAAGAAGATGGGCTACCTCGCGATCGACGCGCACATGGATGCTGGTTACAGCGTGGACGGCGAGAAGGAGACCAACTGTTCGGGCGTCGCGCGGGCTTCGGAGCTTCCGAATGTTCGACCTGAAAATGTCGCGATTGTCGGAGTGCGTGGGACGCTCAACCCGCGTGAGTGGCTTGAGCTGATTCGCGAGCGAGGGATCAACATGTACCCGATGCGCGAAGTCAAGGAACGGGGCATGGAAGCGGTGCTGAAGGACGCGCTGGACCGGGTTTGGGACGGTGTTGATGGTGTCTATGTAACTTGGGATACGGACTCGGTCGATGCTTCTCATGCGCCTGGGACTACAGAACCAGAGCCCGGAGGATTCACCTCCCACGAGATCATTGAGGCTGCTCGCATCATCGGAGAGCGAGGCTTCACAGCTCTGGACAACGTCGAGCTGGCGCCGATTTACGATGTCAGCGGCATAACTGGGAAACTGGTCTGGTGCGTACTCTCAGAAGCCCTCTATGCCAACGCTAAAGCGCGGCTCTAACCAATCAGGCAGCCTTTCGCTGAACTCAGACGCCGCCCGCAACGCGCTGATGCGCGGTGTTGATCTGGTTGCCAGCACCGTTGTCACGACGCTAGGACCCGGCGGTAGCTACGTAGTGCTTCAGAGGCGCGATGCTCCTCCCCTAGTAACGAACGACGGGGTAACGATTGCCAGATCACTCGACGCCGTTCAGGACCCGCTGATAAACCAAGGGGTGCAGTTGCTCAAGCAGGCGGCTGAGGTCGCCGAACTGTCGGTCGGTGACGGAACGACTACGGCAACTGTGATTGCGAAGTCGCTGCTATCCAACGCTTTTCGCCACGTCACTGCCGGCGCAGACCCGAGCGAACTCGCGAGGGGGCTCGAACGCGGCATCGAGTCGGTTGTTGAATGGCTGCACGAGCGGGCCGAGCCGATTGATCGAAGCGAGTCATCGATCTTCGAGGTAGCCCGATTAGCGGCTCGCGACGAACGAATCGGCAGAGTCGTTGCTGAGGCACTCGCAAGAGTTGGTCAAGACGGTGTTGTTCGCGTCGAAGATTCGACCGAATATGGAATGAACCTTCATATTTCCGAGGGCATGATGTTTGGTAACGGGCTGGCAGCCCCTGGCCTGATCGTCGATCCGACCCGCCGTGAAACGGTCTTCGAGAACCCGCTCGTCGCTCTTGCTGAGGAGCGGTTGACTCACGTCTCGCAGCTTCGTGCTCTCTTCGAGCAGGTAGCGGAGCAGCGCCGCCCGCTGGTTCTCATCGCAGATGAGATCTCAGGCGAGGCGCTTAGCCTTCTGGTTCTCAATGTCGCCCGCAGGGGCATGCCGGTCGCGGCGATCAAGGCGCCCGATTTTGGCCCCGACCGATCTGCGTCGATGCGCGACATCGCGTCGTGGTCAGGGGGCGTCCTCTTTGGCGAGCAGTTTGGACGGGTGCTGGCAAGTGCAAAGCTCGATGAGCTCGGAGAGCTCGAACGCGCGATCATCACAATCGACTCCACGACGCTGGTCGGCGGGGCAGGTCGAGGCGAGGATGTGGCGGAACGAATCGCTGGTATCAGCGCGGAATTGCGGAGCACCGAGTCCGAGTACGAGCGAACGAAGCTACTCACCCGGCGTGCTCGCCTCGACGGCGCTGTCGCCGTGATCAGCGTCGGATGCGACACGGTGATCGAGCAAGAGGAGACTCGTCACAGGGTTACAGATGCGGTTCAAGCAGGGAAGGCCGCGCTCAGAGGTGGAATGGTCCCCGGAGGAGGCACGGCGCTGTTGCAGGCTGGCGAGGCTCTCTTCCCTGCCAGCCGCGAAAGGAGCATCGCGGCCGATATCTTGGCGGCTGGTCTCGCTGCGCCCGCGCGGCAGCTGGCGCGCAACTCGGGCGTCGACGCGGGCCAGCTTGTAGGCCGGCTGCGCTCGCTGCCGTTTGGTCACGGCATCGACCTTCACACCGGAGTGGAGGGGAGCATGAAATCGCTGGGTGTGCGTGACCCCGTGGAGGTGACTGCGGCCGCCTTGGTAGCTGCTGGCTCAGTCGCGCGGATGGGAATTCTCTGCGAGGTAGTGCTGGCCAAGCGTCCTCTCCCGGTCATGCGCCGATCGCATCATGACCATGGGCATAGCTACCACGGGGACCCAGAGGGCCAAGCGAGTACGGCACCCTCAGCCGCAGGCCACGGCGCCTAGGAGGCGAAGAAACTCATCTCCGAGCGGCCCGACGAAAGCATGGATATTTCCATCTCCGGCGCGGTTGAGTGCCATTCGCCCATCTTTGTCGCCAACGCGATCGTGGTCGCCTGATCGATGCTCGGCGCCAGCGTCGTCAGGATGACTTGCGCGTTCGAGGACGACAGCCTTCCGAGACGGACCGCTGCTGACAACATCCCTGAGGCCACTCCGCGCAGACTGATTAGCACCGCCATCTCAGCGGAAATCGCAGAAGCTCTGGCAACCGCTCCCTCAACAACCGCCAAATTCCCTTCGCAAGCCCGGTCATGGATTAGGGTGCAGTAGCCCGTCACCAGGTCGCTATCGACCAATCGCGGCGCCAGTTGCGCGAGCTGGCGGCCGCATGACTGCGATGCCACGCGGGACGCAGGCGTCGACTTGTGGGCAGTCAGCAAAGCGTCCAACTCGCGCAGCTGCTCGACCGTGTCGGCGCGGTGTGCCAAGTTGAGCGCGGAACCATCTAACGGTGCGATCCCTTCAGTGAGGCTGACGCTAACGGCTTGCTCGAACTCTTCCGTTGATGCGCCGGGGTTCTCTGATAGCCAGCGCTCGGCGCCCCCGGAGTGGGCGAACCGTCCGATCGGGAGCGATCCGTCCGCGAGCTGAAACCCAGCTAACGCAATTCGGCGAATCTCGCTTGCGGCCGGATCGGGCATCGGGCTAGGGCGTTGGAGTAACGGTCTTGGTCGCTGGCGCCTGGGCGAAGAGCCGCTCCTCGCCGAAGTGAGCTTCGACTGTCGTCAGCCCCAACTTTGCGATCGTGTCACCAAGCACGCGTTCGCTCGTCAAAATCGGCGCGAGTAAGTCCGCCCCGTCGAATTCAATCGGGATGTGTTGGTTTCCCAGCGCATGGCCAAGTACCGTCGCTTCGCGAATCGCCAACTCCGAATCCGCCGTTGGCAAGAATGTGATCCGGCAGGCTTGCTCCGGCTCGCGGCGCGCGACGACAGCTGAGACCTTGTCGGCCCAAAGGACGGCCCCGTCGCTGATGAAGGTGCCTCCCTCAAGACAGAGCTCCAGCTCAGTCCCACTCTGGCTGCGCACGCGTTGACGCGGTTTGCGGGCGTCAAACCACGGCATGCCGACATAGTCGCGCTGTAGCCCATTGAAGCGGGGGTCGTTGATCTGACCGAGCACCTCTTCAACTCGTGCGTTCACTTTCGTTCCCGCGGCAGTGGAAGTCCGATCAACATTGCCCTCGCGGCGCGCCAGATCGATCGGCGGGCTTGATCGGCGGCATCGCTGTCGCTGGCCAGAATTCTGACGATCACACCTGCGCCGTTGGGAAGCTCTCCGGCTCCGCCGGAAGCGTTTGACATCGTTTCGAGTGCCGAATCGAGCGCGGAGGTGAGGGCAGGAAGGTCACGGCCTGGAGCCGCGACGAGCACGGTTACGAGGTACGCATGGCTCCCAAACGAACCTCGCCTGCGCGGTGCGCCTTCTGATGGGCAGATCTTCAGGCGGTCGAGGCAGAGAAGCTTGCCATTCAAGCTGACGCTCGTTTCGAAGTCGAGCTGCTCGTACTCAAAGACTTCGTCGCTCAAACGTCGTCCGGGTGAGATCGTCTCCGCTCCGATGAAGCAAGCGCCAGTTTCGAGCTCCACAGTGACGCGCTGGGAGAGCTTGCTACCAGCTTGGGGAATCATCATGTCCGGGATATGCTCGAGGTAGGCGTCTTGGCAGATTCGAAAGGTCATTCGCTGACAGCTCCCACCGCCTGCCATCGAGTGCAGCTTGGTCGCTGATTGTGTGGTGACGTGGACGCGGCTGCCGCGCTCGGCTTTGACCGATGTGGTCAGATGATCACCGGCAATCACTGCGCCAGTCGGGTTCTGCACGTAGAGAAAAGCCATTGACGGGTCGTGGGCATCGAGGTACATCGGCACCGTCATTCGCAGCGGGAACCTCTGAGTCTGATGTTGAAGGACGGTCTTGCCGCGGGTTGATCGTTTGAAGGAGACGTCCAGCAGGCCGTCTTGGTGCAGCGTCGTCATACAGGTCTGCCGACGAACAGGACATCTCGGCGGAGCTGATCAAGAACTTGGGCTGCCCCGTCGGAGCGGAGGTCTGTGAAGAGCGTTGGCCTGTTGGGTCTGACCACCGCTAGGTCCTCTTTCATTCGCGTAAGCGACGCTCCAACGTGTGGGGCAAGGTCGGTCTTGTTGACCAGCAACAGATCACACTGAACGATCCCCATGCCGCGCTTGCGTGGGATGTCGTCGCCTGCGGCCGTATCAATCACAAAGATCCAATAATCCACGAGGTCGCTCGTGAAAGTCGCCGACAGGTTGTCACCGCCGGATTCGATCAGCACGAGGTCAAGCGGTCCGCACGAACGCTCGAGATTCTCTATCGCCTCCAGGTTCGCCGATGGGTCTTCGCGGATTGCCGTGTGGGGGCAGGCTCCCGTTTCTACGCCGACGACTCGATCTGGCTCAATCAGTCCGCTCTGCCGAACACGCTCTGCATCCTCTCTTGTGACGAGGTCGTTGGTGATGACGGCAACGGCGACGCCCTCCTCCGCGAGCGCCGGGAGTAGCTGCTCGATCAGCTTGGTCTTTCCCGATCCCACTGGCCCTCCGATGCCGATCCTGAGCATGCCCCTCAACCTACTTCAATTGGTAGAGAGGACTCAGTGGCACTTCAGTCATTGGCTCGCAGGTGCAGTGTTCACCGTCGACTTCAACGCGGTAGGTCTCAGAATCCACAGTGATGTCGGGCGATATGTCGTTGTGCAACATGTCGGCCTTGGTCAGCTCGCGCGTACCTTTGGTGGGAACACAGCGCTTGTTCAGATCCCAACGACCGGGGACGTCGGCGTCGATCGCTGCTTGCGCCATGAACGTGACACCAAGATCCTGGGGTGCTCGGCCGAATGCGCCCCACTGGGGCCGGTAAATCAGTGGCTCGCAGGTCATCAACGAGGCATTCGATTCTCCCATGACCGACCATGTTGGGAAGCCCGATTTGAAAACCACTTCCGGTTTTACGCCGAAGAACTTTGGTTCCCAAAGGACGATGTCGGCCAACTTTCCTGCTTCGAGTGAGCCGATCTCGTGATCGATGCCGTAGATCCTGGCGGGGTTGACCGTTAGCTTTGCGATGTAGCGTTTGATTCGGTGGTTGTCGTGCCCGGTGCCGGCATCTTCGGGCAGCGACCCTCGTTCGGCCTTCATGTGCGCCGCGACCTGCCAAGTACGACAGATCGTCTCGCCGATTCGGCCCATCCCTTGTGAGTCCGAACCGAGCGCGCTGATCGCACCGAGGTCGTGAAGCACATCTTCTGCTGCGATTGTCTCGCGCCTAATTCGTGACTCTGCGAAGGCAACGTCTTCAGGCACGCGTGGGTTCAAGTGGTGACAGACCATGACCATGTCGAGGTGCTCGTCGAAGGTGTTCACGGTGTAGGGGTTCGTTGGATTGGTTGACGACGGCAAGCAGTAGGGCTGCCCGCACACCTTCAGGATGTCGGGGGCGTGGCCACCACCGGCTCCTTCGGAGTGGTAGGTATGGATCGTTCGCCCGTCGATTGCCGCCATCGTGTGCTCGTAGAAGCCTGATTCGTTGAGCGTGTCGGTGTGTATCTGGATCTGGATGTCGAGCTCATCGCCCGCGTCGAGACTCGCGCGGATAACCGCTGGTGCGGCGCCCCAATCTTCATGGATCTTGAGGCCAATTGCCCCAGCGCGGCCCTGCTCAAGAAGGGGCACCGTGGAGTGGGCGCTGCCTTTGCCGAGGAAGCCAAAGTTGATCGGCCATGCTTCCGAGGCCTGCAACATGCGGCCAAGGTTCGTGGTGCCGGATGAGCAGATGCCGACGGTTACCGGCCCCAAGCCACCGCCGATCATCGTCGTAACGCCGCTCGATATCGCCTCCTCGCACAGCCCTGCTGAGTCGAAGTGGACATGAACATCGATCGCGCCGGCTGTGGCGATCATGCCCTCCGCCGAACGAACGTCGGTGCTAGCGCCGACAACGAGGTTGGGTGAGACCCCGTCCATCGTCTTTGGGTTCCCGGCCTTGCCGATCCCGGCGATCCTGCCATCTTTGATTCCGATGTCGGCTTTGACGATGCCAACGACCGCATCGATGATCAGTACGTTCGTAATGACGAAGTCAAGTGCTCCATCGGCGCTCGTTGCGGCTCCGTCGCTGCCCATTCCGTCGCGCAGCGTCTTGCCTCCGCCGAAGACGCATTCGTCTCCCGGTGTGATCAGGTCCGCTTCAACCTCCGCCCACAGGTTTGTATCGCCGAGGCGGACGCGGTCCCCTGTGGTTGGTCCAAAGAGTTCTGCGTACTCCCGGCGCGAAATCTTCATACCCATCGCTAGCCTGCCCCGCCGTATCCGCCGTCGACAGCCCGCGTCGTCGCCTGATCCAGCTCGGTCGCTACTCGTCCGTCGGTGAGGTTGTTGAAGCCTTCGATCACCTGGCTCCCGCCGAAGGCGACGAGGTTGACACTCCGGCTCTCACCAGGTTCAAAGCGGACCGCGGTTCCGGAGGGGATATCTAGGTGCGTCCCGAAGCTTACCCTGCGGTCGAACTCCAGCGCTGGATTCGTCTCGAAGAAGTGGTAGTGGGACCCGATTTGGATCGGCCGATCTCCCCTGTTGATAACGGTGACCGACTTGCTCTCGCGGCCAGGACTCAGCTCAATCTCACCCTCGGCAGCGACGATTTCGCCAGGAATCATCTCGTCAGCCTGACCCGTGCCAGCGCGTATCGGGCTGTGAATTGTGACCAGCTTCTGGCCATCTGGGAATACGCCTTCGACCTGAAGCGTGCCGACGAGGACGTCGACCCCAGGCATCACATCGTCCGTAGTGAGGATCGTCGCACCAAACTCCATCATCTCGGCCACGCTCTTTCCGTCGCGCGCGCCCTCAAGCACCTCGTCGGCGATCAGCGCTCTGGCCTCCGGGTAGTTGAGCTTCAGTCCTCGGGCCCGCCGCTTCCTTGCGAGCTCGGCAGCCGAGAAGAGGAGAAGTCGGTCGGTTTCGTGTGGAGTTAGATGCATATCGGTGTGCTCGCGGTCTTCGCCAGAATCCTATCCCGCAATGGCTGACCCGCGTTGCGCGCGTCCAATCTGGACTCCCGGATGGAGGCTTGCCATGACGCCGGGCTTAGTATATGTTCGGTTCAAGTACGCACGCAAGTACATTCGATCTGGCGCAGCTTGTCGAGAGATGAGATTGATGCCAAAGGAGAAGAGAGCTGATGGAGAGATTCCGTGGTCTACGTTTCGTAACGGCAGGTTTGTGCGCAGTCACTGTCGCGCTTGCCGCGGTTGGTTGTGGCTCAAGCTCGAGCTCATCCAGTTCCACATCCTCGGCGGACGTCTCTGCTCAGGTCAAGAGTGATCAATCAGCTTTGATGTCCGCAAAGGGAGTTGGCTACGAGTCGCCACCTACCTCTGGTCCCAAGCCGAAAGCGGGCAAGAACATCTGGGTTCTCTC
>WLNV01000043.1 GCA_009699615.1 Actinomycetota bacterium | reverse complement strand
TCTTCCGCAGCCCATCCGAAGATCAAGAAGCAGCCAAAAGCGAAGAGCAAGCCGAAGACGAAGGCTAAGCGGAAGAAGCATTCCGCCAGCAGCAAGTCCCACCCGCGGCGCTAACTGAGCGCTGGGCGGGCGGGCAAGCTGCGGGCGCTCAGCCGGTGAAGCGCGGTGTGGCTGGGCGGCAGCGGCTGAGCCTGATCGTCATCGTCTTCGTCGCTGGCGTCGAGTTCTGAACGAACGTCACCCTTGCTGTCACAAGCGAGACCCCGTAGCGGAGCTTGCTGACCGGCTGGTTGAGCTGGTAGTAGATGCTCTTGTTGCGCTTCGTCAGTGTCTTCACGAGCTTGCCGTAGAGGTAGTACTTGACGGAGGCAATGTTCGTGCCTCTAACTCGCGCGTATGTGTACTTACCTGAGGCGCATCCGTTGGCGCCGCTGACCCTCGCCGTCCCCGTGACTCCCGGCAGCACGCCGCCGCCTGGTGCGTTGAGGTAGGTGCAGGTGACGGCCTCGCCGCTCTGCAGGTTGATCGTCGCCGTTCCGGTTGGGACATCAACGGTCGAGCCGCCGGACGCGTCTCCGCTGTCGGTGCAAGTGAGAGCCTGCAGCGTGAACGCTGCCGACAGACCCTCCGTCACCGTGTATGTGCCGGGTGCGAGCGTGAACTGGGTCGACTGGCCTGTATCGAGCGTGAAGTTCGGCCCGATCGTGCCGGAGAAGGCGAACGTGCCTGCCGATCCGTCGGTGACGTTCTTCGTGATCGTCACCGTGCCCGTCTTTCGCGTATTGGTCAGGTTGCAGGTGATCTCCTGGCCAGCTCCCAGAGCAACGCTGGAGTCGGTGATCGTCACCGGGCCCTGAGCGTCGCTGCAGTCCAGCGTCGCCGCGTAGTCGGCGAGGCTTGTGCCTGTCCCGGCAGTCTCACCGAGCGTGTAGCTGGCGCCCGCTGGCAATGCCTGGGCTCCGGTTGTGCCGCCGCCACCAACATTGCTCGCCAGCGTGCTGCCGCCAATCTGCAGGTTGAAGAGGCCCGGATCATTGGCCGGCGCGAGCGTCTTCTTCAGCGTGATCGTGCCGGTCTTGCGGGTGTTGGTGAAGGTGCAGATGATGTTCTGCCCTGCTCCGAGCTGGACGCTCGATTCGACTACCGGAATCGGCTCGTCGCTCTCGGTGCAGGCGAGCTCGCTCGTGTAGTTGTCAAGCGATGTTCCAGTGCCAGCGGTTTCGTCGAGCGAGTAGCTGGTTCCTGAGTTCAGCGTCTGAGCCTCGGTTGTGCCGTTGTGGCCGACGTTCTCGGCGTAGACAGTTCCGCCAATTGCCAAGTTGAACTTGCCGCCGTCGGTCGTTGGATCCAAGCTCTTCTTGAGCGTGATCGTGCCCGTGTTGCGGGTGTTGGTGATTGTGCAGACGACATCCTCGCCGGGGTTCAGCGTGACGGTCCGGGTCTCGGAGTCGAAGCTCGCCTTGCCGCAGTCGTAGCTCGCCTTGTAGTTCTCCAGATCGGTAACCGGGTCGGTTCCAGCGGTCTCGCCGATCGGATATTCGCCTGGCGCGAAGGTCTGAACGCCGGTGCTGTTGGTGTCCGTGTTGGGAACGTTCTCAGCGTAGGTCTTGCCACCGATCTGGAGGTTGAATACGCCCGGGTCGGCCTCCGGCAGCACCGACTTCACGACCTTGATCGTGCCGTCTTGCGTGTTGGTGTAGGTGCAGGCAATGTTCTCGCCTGGCTGCGGGCTAATCGCGACGGATGCGCCGTCGATTTCAACGCTCTTCGTGTCACTGCACTCCAGCTTCGTGAACTGCCAGCCGGTCGTCGCGTTCTCAGTCACCTTGTATGGCTCAGCTGGGTTCGGTGTGACGCTGATCTTTCCGGTCGTGTCGCCGTTGCCGGTGAGCACGAAGTTCGAGCCTGGCAGTGTCGAGGTGAAATCAAACTCGGTTGAGTTGTCGCTGCTTGGCAGCGTCGCCTTGTTGATAGTCACCGTTGCGTCTTGCGTGTTGGTGTAGGTGCAGGTGATGTTCTCGCCTGGCTGCGGGTTGATAGCGACTGTTGCGTCGGTGATTTCAACGCTCTTGGTTTCGGTGCAGTCCAGGTTCGTGAACTGCCAGCCCGGCGCCGAGTTCTCAGTGACCTTGTAAGGGTCGGTTGGGTTCGGTGTGACGCTGATCATGCCGGTCGTCGCGCCGTTGCCGGTGAGCACGAAGTCCGAGCCTGGCAGTGTCGACGTGAAACCAAACTCGGTTGAGTTGTCGCTGCTTGGCACCGTTCCCTTGTTGATAGTCACCGTTGCGTCTTGCGTGTTGGTGTAGGTGCAGGTGATGTTCTCGCCTGCTGCCGGCGTGATCGTCGCCTTATTGAACCCGTCGTAGGAGGGGCTTCCGCCGCCTTCGCACTTGAGGCCGGTGTGCTGCCAGCCGGTCGCCGGACCCTCGGAGATTGAGTATTCATTGCCCGGTGTGACGTTGCTGATCTTCTTCGACTCGGTGCCCTGCCCGGTAACGGTGATTTCAAATGGGTCGCTCAGGCCGTTGGTGGCCTTGAACTTGAACGCCGTGTCGCCCGTGCCGACTGTCTTTGTTTCCTTCGCAATAGTTACCGTTGCGTCCTGCGTGTTGGTGTAGACGCAGGTGATGTTTTCGCCTGGCTGTGGGTTGATCGCGACTGTTGCGTCGGTGATCTCAACGCTCTTCGTGTCGCCGCAGTCAAGTTTCGTGAACTGCCAGCCGGTCGTCGAGTTCTCGGTCACCTTGTACGGGTCGGTTGGGTTCGGCTTGACGCTGATCTTGCCGGTCTTCGCGCCGTTGCCGGTGAGGCTGAAGTCGGAGCCCGGCAGTGTCGACGTGAAGCCGAACTTCGTCTCCGTGTCGCTGCTTGGCAGCGTCGCCTTCTCAATCGTCACCGACGCATCCCTGATGTTGGTGATCGTGCAGATGATGTCCTCGCCGTCCCCGACTGGAACGCGACTTAGCGAGGTTCCGGGGCCAGATGTAACTGTATTAACACCGTCCTTGCAGCGGATGCTTGACGTGTAGTCGGAGAGGTCTGTGTTGGTGCCCTGTGTCTCCCCAACTTCGTAGATGCCGGGCTTTACCGTCTGCTGACCGGTCGTGCCGCCATCGGTTGCATCGGCCTTCTTTGTAACGGAATCAATTTGGAGGTTGAAAAGGCCAGGATCATTGCTTGGGGACAACGACTTCTTGACCGTCAGCTTCCCTGTCTTACGCGTGTTGGTGATTGTGCAGATGATGTCTTTGCTTTCCGCGACTGGAACGTCCGCGAGGGAGGTGCCGTTGCCGGACGCAACTGTCGTGTCGCCGTCTTTGCAGAGGATGCTTGACGTGTAGTCGCTGAGCGTGGTGCCGGTGCCGGCTGTCTCGCCAACGTTGTTGTTGAATTCCGTCACCTCAAGCTGACCGGTTGTGCCGCCATCGGTTGCATCGGTCTTCTTTGTAATTCCATTAATTTGCAGGTTGAAAAGGCCAGGATCATTGCTAGGAGACAACGACTTCTTGACCGTCAACGTCGCATCCTTGATGTTGGTGATTGTGCAGATGATGTCCTTGCCTTCGTCGACTCGAACGTCTAGAGAGGTTCCTTTGCCGGATCCGGCTGTTGAAGCGCCGTCCTTGCAAATGATGCTTGACGTGTAGCCGCTAAGCGTGGTGTTGGTGCCGGCTGTCTCCCCAACGGTGCGGATGCCGGTGTTTGCCGTCTGCTGGCCGGTCGTGCCGCCATCGGTTGCGTCGGTCTTCTTTGTAACGGAATCAATCTGCAGGTTGAAGAGGCCAGGGTCAGTGCTCGGAGACAACGACTTCTTGACCGTCAACTTGCCTGTCTTACGTGTGTTGGTGATTGTGCAGATGATGTCCTTGCCGTCCGCGACTGGAACGGGGCTTAGCGAGGTTCCGCTGCCGGAGGCAACTGTTGAATTGCCGTCCTTGCAGAGGATGCTTGATGTGTAGTTGTCGAGTCCGGTGTTGGTGCCGTTTGATTCACCAACTTGGTGGTTGCCGGTGTTTACCGTCTGCTGACCGGTTGTGCCGCCATCGGTTGCGTCGGCCTTCTTCGTGACATTGTCGATCTTGAGGTTGAAAAGGCCAGGATCATTGCTTGGAGACAACGACTTCTTGACCGTCAACGTTCCTGTCTTTCGAGTGTTGGTGATCGTGCAAGTGAGATCCTTGCCGGTATCTAGCTGGACCTTGCCTGCCGTGACAGGGACGTTCTTGTTGTCTTGGTCGAGGCACGCTGTCGTCGCCGAGTAGTCGGTCAGGAGAGTGCCGGTGCCGCCCGCCTCGCTGATCGGGTAGAGGCCCGGATCGAGCGTCTGCTTGCCGGTTGTGCCGCCATCAGTCGCGTCGGTCTTCTTCGTGACGTTGTTGATCTTGAGGTTGAAAAGGCCAGGATCATTGCTTGGCACGAGCTTCTTGTTCAGCGTGATCGAACCAGGGCAGAGCTTCGATGCGATCGACTTCAGCAGGGCCGTAAGTGCTGCAGGATCGGCGGCAGCGACGTAATCGGTGCCTTCGAGAGGGCCGCTGACTGCCTTGAGGTTCTCAACGGCGACGCCGTTGCCGACTCCGACCGCGAGCAGGCTCTGGTCGTCGGCGTTCCCTGGAATGTTGTCTGGGTCCTTCGCAGTGTTGGCCGAGGCAATCGCGTACGTGATGTCGTCGATCTGCCCGGGGCTGTTCGTTGAACCGCCGACGCGCAAGGTCGGGCTGCCGTCGGTGATGAAGACAACGGCGTCAACCTGAGCCTTGGATGCGTCCTGCAGCGCTGCGTCCCAGTTGGTGTAACCGCTGCCGCTTGTGTTGTTCGGGTAGATGTTGTTGATTCGCGTCTTCGCGGAGTTCTGGCCAGCGACCGTGGACATGTCATACGGCGTTGCATTCCCGGAACTGACCGAGTCGGCGAAGGATGAAATCTTCACCGAGCTTGGTGTTCCGGAGAGTGCTGTCACGAACGCCGTCGCCGCCTGGTTGTAGTCGTCGTTGTAGCCACTGGTGGATCCGCTCGTATCGAGCACCAGCAGTACTTTGAGGCCGGTCCCGCAGGTACCGGACGGGAGCAGCGGGTTCACGAGCGCGTTGACGAAGCGGGTGCTCGCACCGTTGTCGACCGACACCGTCGAGGTGCCGCCGTCGACTGCCGCCTTGCCGACGTACGGTTTGCTTGAGCCATCCCAGTCGAGCGAAGCCAGATTCAACCATCCGCTGGCGGGTGTCTTCTCGCGGGCGTACCAAGTGCCTCCCGAAACATTTGACGGCGTAGTCGTCGAGCCGGCTGCGTCGGTCAGCGGGAAGGCTGTGGGACTGAGAAACGAGGAGCTGCTGGCGTACTCAAGCTGCGCTCCAGCGATTGGCTTGGCGTAGTTCGTCGCAGTGTTGGTGCCGATGTTGCGGTAGCCACCCTTTAGTGCGTTCAGCTTCCCCGAGGACGTGGCTGCCATCGCGGCTGGCGCGCCGATTGCGAGGACCGTGAGCATGCTCAGCACTGCTGTGCTGGCTGAGCGGCGGATGAGGTTTCTATTTAGCATGTGATTCTCCGGTCTGCGGGACAGTTGGTAGGCGGCAACAGATCTGTTAACGCCACTAAGTTCCGTCACATTAGGTCGGCTGCGGCGCTCTAACGTCCGGGTTCAATGCGCTTCTACCTACGCATTACTAGGCGCGGTTTGGCCGTAGTTCGTGCGTTTAGACCACGTACTTTTTGGTAACTGTGAGAAAGTGAATACTGAACTTCGGGGCTCTCTTGGGATGGATCACGTCGATGCAATTGCGGGCGCCGACGGCCGCGCGGCAACGATGCAACGCTGCTGCCGCGGCTGCCGCGTCTCGGCTGCGACAGTCTTTTCGATGCGTGCACCGAAAGCGATCTTCCTACTGCTCGCTTGCTGCGCGGCCGTATTGCCGCTTGCTGCAAGCGCGCAGGGGGCGGACACTCAGCAGCTGCAGCAAACGCTGGATTCCCAGAACGGCGTGCTTGCCGGTGCGCAAGGTTCGCTCGACAAAGTCCAGGCCAAGCTCGACGCCGCCCAGGCCGCCTACGACTCCGAGCAGGCGAAGCTGAATCAGATTCAGGCCGACATCAAGGCCGCGCACAAACGACTCGTGCTTCTTGAACGCAAGCTTGAGCTTGCCAACGCCGCTCTGACCTCAAACCTTGTCGGCCAGTACAAGGGCACGCACCCCGACCTGATCACCGTTCTGATGAACTCGCACGGCTTTGCGGAGCTCGTTGACACGGCAAACTTCCTGCGCGACGTGCAGGACCGCAATGCGCGGATTCTCGCCTTCGCCAAGCAGATGAGGATTGAAGTGATCGCTGAGGCAACGCGGCTCGGCAACATGCAGGTCGTCGTCGAGAAGCGCACAGCCGCGCTTCGGATTCAGCGCAACAAGATCGACAAGATTCACATTGAAGTGCTTCGCCGCCGCGACGCACTGATGGCCAAGCGTGATCGCACCGCCGCTGCCCTGAAGGCGATCCATAATCAAGAGGCTGCGCTGCAGGGCCAGATCAACCAGCGCAACGCTGCTGCTGCACCCGGCGACATCGTCAGCGGTGGCGGCTTCACCTTCCCGATGTCCCGCAGCGCTGCGGCAGGGCCCGGTAGCTGGAGCCTCGATCAGGGAGTCGACATCACCGCCCCCGGCAACACGGCGCTGCTCGCCGTCGGCTCAGGAACGATCGTCCTTCATGGCATCGGGGGCTTCGGCCAGTGGGCGCCGGTGTTGCATCTCGACAGCGGCAGCTACGTCTACTACGGCCACGCCGGCCCAGGCAACGCAGTACCGATCGGCACGCACGTAAGCGCCGGTCAGGTGATCAGCGAAGTCGGCGCCGGCATCGTCGGCATCTCGACCGGGCCGCACCTTGAAATCGGCTTCTCCGACGCCGCCGGCACGCCGGCCGGTGGCACCGCCGGATCGATGATGTCGCTGCTGCAGGGCTCGTACGGCGGCTAGCGCCCACGTAGAAAGTGGGGCAGTCGTGAACGCCGAATTTCGCTGCGGTCCTGTTCACAACTACAAAGTGGTACAGTTGTGCAATGGACTTCCCGCACCCCCTCCCCGAACCACTTGTTGACTTGATCGCTGAGCGCTTTCGCGTCATCGGCGAGCCGATGCGGATTCGCTTGCTCGACGCGCTGCGTGACGGCGACGCAACCGTCGGCGAGCTGACCGAACGGCTCGGCGCCACGCAGCAGAACGTCTCCAAGCACCTCGGCGTACTCCACCGCGCCGGCATCGTCGGCCGTGAACGTCAAGGCACGAGCGCGATGTACTCGATCAGCGACGAGTCCGTCTTCGATCTTTGCGAGCAGGTCTGCGGCGGACTTCGCAAACAGGCAGGCGAACGCGATCAAATCCTTAGCGCGGTGGCGTCATGAACTCCAAGTGGCCGCTTGAGCGGGTTCTCTTTGCAATGGCCGGGACGATGACGCTGCTCAGCGCCGTGCTCGTGCTGCTCGTCTCGCCTTGGTTCCTACTGCTGACGGCGCTCGTTGGCATCAATCAGTGGATGTATGTCGCATTCGGCGCCTGCCCGGCGTCGATCGTTCTGGGTCGTGCCTGCGGGCTGCGCTCCACCACCGCAGGACACGGGAGCTGAAAATGAACACCAAGTACGGACCGCTCGGCCGACTCGGCCGCTACACCGCAACGCACTTCAAGCTCGTTGTAATCGCATGGGTTGTCGTTGCCGTCGCCTTCGGCATCTTTGCGCCGCGCGTTGAGACTGCGCTCTCCGGCGCCGGCTGGGAAGCGACCGGCTCCGAATCGGTTGCCGCTCGCCAAGCGATCGACAAGAACTTCAATGGTCTCTCGTCCAGCGCCCTGATGGTCGTTGTTCACTCCAACGAGGCGACGATCACGGACCCGGCCTTCAAGGCCGCGATCGCGAAGTCGAGCAAGATCCTTGCCGCCGACCCCAATGTCACGAAGGTAGTCGCGCCGCAGCCGGGAATGTCAATCTCGCGCGACGGCCACACAGCCGTGATTCAGGCTGGGGCGGGCGCCGACTCGAACACGATGGTCCGTTCGGCCGATGATCTGAAGACGAGCCTGAACGCCGCTGAGGCCGGTGGCGTGACCGTCTCGCTGACCGGTGCCAGCGGAATGTGGTCCGACTTCAATGAGGCCAACCGCTCGGCGATGATGAAGAGCGAGCTGATCTCCTGGCCGGTGACGCTGATCATCTTGCTCTTCGCGTTCGGCTCGCTCGTCGCCGCGGGCCTTCCACTGATGCTTACGATCCTCGGCCTCGTTGCCTCGGCTGGCTCGCTCTACCTCGGCACGCAGGTGCTCGACATCTCGATCTGGGCGATGAACTTCGCGCTGATGTTCGCGCTGGCGCTCGGAATCGATTACGCCCTCTTCATCGTGATGCGCTTCCGCGGCGCCTTGTTTGGTTCGCACCTCTCGCCGGAAGATGCTGTCGCTGAGACGATGGACACAGCCGGCAAGGCAGTGCTGTTTAGTGGCGTTACGGTGCTGATCTCACTGACTGCGGTGATGCTCGTTCCCTCTCCGGCCTTCCGTTCTATGGCGCTGGGAATCATGGTTTCGGTCGCATTCATCCTCGCCGCCACGCTGACGCTTCTGCCAGCAGTGCTCGGCAAGCTTGGGCCGCGGGTCGACAAGCTGGCGCTGCCTTGGGTTCACTCCGGCGAGCACCGCTCAGCGCGCTTCGCGGCATGGGCCGAGCGGCTCTGGAAGCGCCCGCTGGCCTACGGCGCCGTGGCGCTGATCATCTTGGTCGCGCTGACGATCCCCGTCTTCTCGCTGAATACGGGAATGCCGTCGATCAAGGTCGTCCCTGCTGGCGACGGCTCACGCGTTGGCTACACGCAGGTACAGGATGCGTTTGGCCCCGGAGCCCCGGGGGCGCTTCAGATCGTCACTTCGCAAGGCGATGCCGCCGCGGCGGGTGCCCTCGCAAAATCCGACCCCGGCGTTGCGGCCGTGATGGCGCCAATCTCCGGCGGTTCGGGGATGGCGCTAATTCAAGTGATCCCGGCCAATGATCCGTCCAACCAGGCCGTTGGCGCGACCGTTGATCGGCTGCGGGCTTCACTTCCGGCAGGCTCAATGGTCGGGGGCGCAGTCGCCGAAAACCATGATCTCGAAGCACTGCTTTCGGCTAAGACGCCGATCGTGATCGGCGTGATC
Source organism: Actinomycetota bacterium (assembly GCA_009699615.1). Taxonomy (GTDB): domain Bacteria; phylum Actinomycetota; class Thermoleophilia; order Solirubrobacterales; family Solirubrobacteraceae; genus F1-60-MAGs163. The sequence goes on along the minus strand of WLNV01000043.1, from coordinate 1,101 downwards.
ATGGTGCTTGGCTTCCTGCTGCTGCTGGTGGCGCTGCAAGCGCCGATCATCGCCGCGGTCGGCGTGCTGATCAGCCTGCTGGCAACCGGCGCGGCATTCGGCGCGGCGAAGCTGATCTTCCAAGACGGAACCGGCAGTAGCCTGCTGGGCTTTGAGCCGCAGGGCTTCCTCGACGCATGGGGCCCGGTCTTCTTCTTCGCGATGATCTTCGCGATCTCAATGGACTACACCGTCTTCCTGCTCTCCTCAGCGAAGGAGCACTGGGATCACTCGCACGACGCACACGAAGCGATGGTCGGTGGCCTCGCCCATTCAGGCCGCGTGATCTTCGCGGCAGCGGGCGTGATGGTTGCCGTCTTCTTCACCTTCGCGCTCTCCGGGCCGCTGCCGCCGAAGGAGATGGGGATCATTCTCGGCGTCGCCGTGCTGCTCGACGCCTTCCTCGTGCGGCTCGTCTTGCTGCCGGTGATTCTCAGGCTGCTCGGCAAGTGGGCTTGGTGGCTGCCGTCACCACTGCGGAAGGTTCTGCCCGACGTGCGCTTCGGCCACTAGATCGGGCGAACGCTGCCGCGCCGCGGCGTGCGTTCGCGCCGCCGTCGGCTCGCCAGCGCGAAACGCCGCACCAGCTCTTCGCGCAGATCTTCCGGTTCGACGATCGCGTCGATGATCAGCTCTGAGGCGAGGTGGAGCAGGTCGATGTCGGCTGCGTACTCTTCGCGCAGCTCGGCGGTGACCCGTTCGCGCTCGGCGTCATCCTCAATCGCCTGAAGGCGGTTCAAGTGGACGGCGTTGACGGCCGCCTGCGGGCCCATCACCGCTATAGATGCGCCCGGCAGCGCGAGTACGCCGTCGGGCTCAAATGCCGGGCCGGCCATCGCGTAGAGCCCTGCGCCGTAAGCCTTGCGCACGATCACCGAGATTTTCGGCACCGTCGCTTCGCTGAGCGCGGCGATCATCTTCGCGCCGTGGCGGATGATCCCCTGGCGCTCAACGGCCGTTCCGATCATGAAGCCGGGAACGTCGGCGAGGAAGAGGATCGGCAGACCGAAGGCGTTACACAAGGAGATATGGCGCGCCGCCTTGTCGGCCGAGTCAACGAAC
>WLNV01000042.1 GCA_009699615.1 Actinomycetota bacterium | reverse complement strand
TACAGGGGTTACCCGTACAACAGTTTTCGAGACTGCCCCGTTCAACCGCTCCGGCACCCCTCCGGGGCCGCGCATCTTCTGCGCGACAGTCGCAGCCTAGCGAGCCGCCGCCGCCGCGCGGCCGCAGCCCGCGCTCGCGCCGCAAAAAAAGTCGCAATGCGTCCGCGAATCTGGCACGATGGCGTTTCGGACGAATAGGTCTAGTCTCGTCCTTCAAGCCAATGGCAAGCAACCTGATCAAACTCACACGCCGCCACCATCCCGTCGATGCGCCGACGGCTTTGGCGAAGCTGAGCGCGATCGTCGCTGAGACCGGCACGATCACCGACGAGGACATCCGCACCGTCGCGACCGACTACCAGCTCCCTGAAGCGTCGGTCTACGGCATCGCAACCTTCTACGACGATCTGATCGCGCCGCGCGGCAAGCGCCACGTGCGGATCTGCACCGGCACGGCCTGCTTTGAGGCCGGCGACGCCGACAGCGCGCAGCGGATCTGCGACGGGCTCGGCGTCGGGATGGGCGAAGTGAGCGATGACGGCAGCGTCTCGGTCGCCGAGACCGTCTGCCTTGGCTTCTGCCACAGCAGCCCGGCGGTACGCGACAACGACGTGATCGACGCCGGGCCCGGCGTGATCGAACGCGTGATCGAAGGCACAACCGTTCAGGCGCCCGAGCCGCCGATGCGCAGCCTGCTCGCCGATCCTGTTCTAACCCGGCCCGGCACCTGGGCCGGCCTGCGCCGCGCGCTCGCTGAGCTCACCCCCGAAGATCTCCTTCACGTAGAAGCGAAGGCCGCCGACCTGCGTGGCCGCGGCGGCGCCGCCTTCCCGGCCGGCAACAAGTGGGAGTTCGCCCGCAACGCGCCCGGTGAGCAGAAGTACATCGTCGCCAACGGCGATGAGGGCGACCCCGGCTCCTACATCGACAAGTACCTGATGGAACAGTCGCCGGAGCTGCTGCTCGAAGGGCTCGCGCTGGCCGGTTACGCCGTCGGCTCCGACCAAGGCTTCGTGCTCGTCCGCTCCGAGTACCCGCAGTCGACGATCATCCTCCGCGAAGCGGTGGAGCAGGCGAAGGCCGAGAACCTGCTCGGCGACAACATCCTCGGCAGCGACTTCAGCTTCAACGTGACGATCGTCGAAGGCGCCGGCTCATACGTCGTCGGCGAAGAGACTGCGCTGCTGGCATGCCTGCAGGGTCTGCGCGGCACCGTCTCAGCCCGCCCGCCGTTCCCGGCCGAGCGCGGCGTCTACGAGGAGCCGACCGTCGTCAACAACGTTGAGACGCTCTGCAACGTTCCCTTTATCGCCGCCCAGGGCGCCGAGGCCTTCCGCAACCTGAGCCCCGGCGATTCGGCCGGCTCCAAGCTCGTCTGCTTCAACTCGGCCTTTGAGAACCCAGGCATGGTCGAGATTCCCTTTGGCCTAACCGTGCGTGAGCTTTGCGAAGAGGTCGCCGGCGGCCTTAAGGGCGGAGCGGCGATCAAGGCGGTGCAGATCGGCGGCCCGCTCGGTGGCATCTTGCCCGCCAGCCTGCTCGACACGCCGTTCGACTTCGCGCCGCTGGCTGAGGTCGGCTGCATGGTCGGCCACGGCAGCATCCTCGCCTTTGATGAGACGACCGACATGCGCTCGCTCGCCCAGCACCTGCTGCGTTTCGGCGCGCACGAATCGTGCGGCAAGTGCTTCCCATGCAGGATCGGCCTGCAGCGCGCCTATGAACTTTTCAGCGACGACGAACCGGTTGATCGCGTCGCGCTCGAGGAGCTGCTTGAAACTTTGGAACTCGGCAGCCTCTGCGCGCACGGCAGCGGCATGCCGGCACCGATCCGCAGCCTGCTGTTGCACTTCCCTGACGAACTGGGGCTGCGCTGATGCAGGTGATGATTGACGGCAACGCAGTCGAGGTTGAGCCGGGCACGACGCTGCTTGAGGCGATCCAAGGCAGCGGCGGCCACGTCGCTTCGCTCTGTTACGACGAGCGGTTGGACCCGTTCGGCGCCTGCCGCGTCTGCATGGTTGGCGTTGAAGGCGCGCCCGGCCCGCTCCCTTCCTGCACGACGCTCTGCCGCGAAGGGATGGAGATCTCGACGACCGACGAAACTGCGCTGCGCGTTGCCCGCGCCGTCGTCGAGCTGGTCTTAAGCGAACTGCCCGAAGCGCCCGGCGAGCACACCGCGCTGGCCGTCGTGGCAAAGCAGCTGAACGTGACGAAGACGCGTTGGACGGGCGCCGTGCACGAGAAGGACGAAGATCTGCGCCACCCATACCTCGCCTTCCGCCACGAGCTCTGCATCAGTTGCGGCCGCTGCGTGCGCGCCTGCGACGAGGTTCAGGGAGCGTTCGCGCTGACCGTCACAGGCCGCGGTTTCTCCTCCAACGTTGCCGCCGGCGTTGACAGCGGCTTCGCCGAATCGTCCTGCGTCTCGTGCGGCGCCTGCGCCGACACGTGCCCAACCGACGCGATAGTAGAATTAAGGCTTCTGGAATTGGCAATCGAGCGAAATGGTTCAGGGGAATAAGGCGATGAGCAAGACAACCGAATCCACTGTCAGCACTACCTGCGGCTACTGCGGCGTTGGCTGCCGCCTCGAGGTTCACCCGCAAGACGGCGTGATTGCCTCGATCAGCCCGGCGATGGACGGCCCCGCCAACAAGGGTCACACCTGCCTTAAAGGCCGCTTCGCTCACCAGTTCACGCGCTCCGACGAGCGCCTAACGACGCCACTGATCCGCGACGGTGACGGCTTCCGCGAAGCAACCTGGGATGAGGCCTTCGAACGGATCGTCTCTGAATTCACGCGGATCAAGAGCGAGCACGGCCCTAACGCAATCGCCGGCCTCGCCTCCTCGCGCGCCACGAACGAAGATTGCTGGGCGATGCAGCGGCTGATGCGCGCCGCCGTCGGCACCAACAACATCGACAACTGCTCGCGCGTCTGCCACTCGCCAACGTCGTTCGCGCTGCGTCGCTGCTTTGGCTACTCCGGCGCGACCGGCACCTTCAATGACATTGAGGCCGCCGACGCGGCAATCCTGATCGGCGCAAACGCCACCGAAGGCCACCCGGTCGTCGGCGCGCGAATCAAGCAGGCCGCGATCAACGGGATGAAGCTCGTCACCGTTGACCCGCGCCGGATTGAGCTGGCCGATTACGCCGAACTGCACTGCTCAATGCGCCCCGGCACCAACGCCGCCGTGATCCTCGGGATCGCCAATGTCGTGATGACCGAAGGCCTGACCGACGAGAAGTTCATCGCCGAGCGGACCGAAGGCTACGAGGAGTTCGCCGCGCTGCTGGCCGAGTACCCGCCGGAGGAGGCCGAGCGGATCACAGGCATCCCTGCCGACGACATCCGCGCAGCCGCACGGATCTACGCGACGGCCGAGAATGCCTGCCTGATCTGGGGCCTTGGCGTGACCGAGCAGCGCTACGGCTCCGAAGTAGTGCAGCTGATGTGCGGCCTCGCAATGATGACCGGCAAGGTCGGTCGCCTTGGCTCAGCACTGCTGCCGCTACGCGGACAGAACAACGTTCAGGGCTCATCCGACATGGGCGCCGTCCCGGACACCTTCTCCGGCTACCGCCCGGTCAGCGACGAGGCCGTAGCGACGATGTTCGAAGAACGCTGGGGCACGAGCCTTTCACGCGAGAAGGGGCTGACGATCCCACAGATGTTCAACGCCGCTGTCGCTGGCGAGCTGAAGTCAATGTTCATCTTCGGCGAGGACGTCGCCCAGACCGACCCCAATACGACTCACGTGATCCACGCGCTTGAATCACTCGAGTTCCTTGTCTGCCAAGACATCTTCATGACCGAGACAACGAAGTACGCAGACGTGATTCTTCCTGCCTCAGCCTTCCTCGAGAAGCACGGAACCTTCACCAACGCTGAGCGGCGCCTACAGATGGTCGATGTTGCGATTAGCCCTCCCGGCGATGCGCGCACCGACTTCGACATCCTGACCTCGCTCTCAGCAGCGCTCGGCCACGAGATGAATCTCGCGACGCCGGAAGATGCGATGGAAGAGATCGCCGCGCTGACACCGGTCTTCGCTGGGGTCACTTACGAGCGCCTCGGCCGCGATGGCCTCTGCTGGCCAGTAGAGGCAGATGGCAGCGATGCAAAGATTCTTTACGCCGAAACATTCGCTAACGACAATGGCCTTGGCAAGTTCAACGCGCTGCCGTACCGCGAGCCGGGCGAAGTTGCCGATGAGGAGTTCCCGCTGATCCTCGTAACCGGCCGCCGCCTGCAGCACTACAACGCCGGCACGATGACCCGCCGCACGAAGAACCTTGAGCTGCTGCCAAGCGACTGGCTTGAGATCCATCCTGATGACGCCGCGCGGCTTTGGATCAACGAGGACGACCTTGTGTCGGTCCGCAGCCACCACGGGCGGATTGAGATTCCGGCGCGGATCACCGACCGGATCGAAAAGGGCAACGTCTTCACCGCCTTCCACTTCCCTGAGCTGCGCACGAACCTGCTGATCGGGGATTCGGTCGAGGTAAACACCGGCTGCCCTGAGTACAAGGTCGTTGCAGTCGATGTGCGCGCAATGAGCGAAGCACCCTCCGACACGCCGGCGCTCGTAGCGGCGGACTGACCGAAGGGGCTGGCCGGTGGCCGACGCTGACGCTGGGCGGATGGTCACCAGCGTCGTGCGTGAAGGCGAGCGCGACGAGATCGCGGTCGAAGAGCCGCTTGAGATCCGCGTCGACGGGGAGGCGCTCTCGGTCACGATGCGCACGCCCGGCAACGACGAAGAGTTGGCGCTCGGCTTCCTCTACGGCGAAGGGCTGATCAACGAGCCGCACGAAGCTGGCCCGACTACAGACTTCGCCGCCAACATCATCGACATCGCCGGGCCGCTGCTGAGCGACCCGGGGCAGCGGAACTTCTACACGACCTCCTCCTGCGGCGTCTGTGGCAAAGGAGCGATTGAGCAGGTTGCCGTAGACGCGCCGATGGCCGCAGCCGGCCCGGTCGTGGCGCGAGCGCTGCTCGCCGCCTTGCCCGAGCAGCTACGCCAGCCCGGCTTTGAGCGCACCGGCGGGATGCACGCCACAGGCCTCTTCAGCGCCGAAGGCGAGCTGATCTGCGTGCGCGAAGACGTCGGCCGCCACAACGCTATGGACAAGGTGATTGGCCGCTCGCTGCTCGATGGCGGCCTGCCGCTGCACGGGAAGATCCTCTGCGTCAGCGGGCGGATCTCATTTGAGCTGGTGCAGAAAGCGGCAGTTGCCGGCGCGCCGATCCTCGTTGGCGTTGGCGCACCGACCTCGCTGGCCGTCGAGTTGGCAGCTGAGCGGGGGATGACTCTGGCAGCCTTTGCCCGCGGTGACCGCGTCGTCGTCTACACCGACGACGGCCGCGTCAGCGCCTGATCCTGCCGCTCACCGTCGTTCTTTGAAGAAGTCGGTCAGCAGCGCCGCGCACTCGGCCTCGAGCACGCCGCCGACAACCTCGGGGCTGTGATTGAGCTGCGGCTCGCTGAGGATGTCGAGCACGCTGCCCGCGGCGCCGGCCTTTGGGTCCCAGGCCCCGAAAACAACTCGCGGAACCCGTGCCAGCACGATCGCCCCGGCGCACATCGCGCAGGGTTCAAGCGTGATGTAGATCGTTGAGTCGAGCACGCGCCAGGATCCGAGCGCGGCGGCGGCGGCGCGCAAAGCGACGATCTCGGCGTGCGCGGTCGGGTCGCCGTGCCGCTCACGTTCGTTGTGAGCGCGGCCGATCACGCGGCCGTCATGGACGACCAAAGCGGCGATCGGAACGTCGCCGTGCGCGGGCGCTAAGGCGGCCTCCTCGATCGCCTCGGCAATCCAGCGTTCGTCATCTATGCGGCGATTCTGATCCACGTGGCTGTCATCATGCCCTATCAGCGCAAAAACACCGTTACTTTCAGTGTTCTGCTGTGTTGTAGATGGTGAGGTTGGACCGCCGGCCTCGACTTCAGATGACTTCCTTCGATCGACTCCGACTTCCACTGATCGCCCTAGCCGCTTCGCTGGCGCTCTTCGCTCTGCCTGCCGTCGCTGGCGCAGCGACCGTTGAACCGAATCAGATCGTCGTTCAGTTTGAGGATCCGGCGACCGGCGCAGCGCCCAGCGCAGCCAACGCCGACCCGGTTGTGCTGCAGGTTGACAACGTCCGCAAGGCGCTCGCCGAGCTGCGTGCGCGCGACGACGTTGCCTACGCGGTGCCAAACCTGATCGCGCACACCTCCGCCGCCAGCTACACGCCGAATGATCCGCTGCTGATGAGCCTGCAGTGGAACTTCATTGGCCCATACGGAGTCCGCGCTCAAGAGGCATGGGCCAACGCCCGCGCGGCCGGCCGCTCCGGCGGCAAGGGCGTCACGGTCGCCGTGCTCGACACCGGCGTCGCATATTCAAACCGCGTTCCGTTCAAGCGCTCGCCGGACTTCACCGGTGGCCAGTTTGTGGCCGGCTGGGATTTCGTCGACGGCGACCCGTACGCAAACGACCTCAACGGTCACGGCACGCATGTCGCCGGCACGATCGCTGAGGCTACGAACAACAAGATCGCTCTTGCAGGCTTGGCCTACGGGGCGAAGATCATGCCGGTCCGTGTTCTCGACCGCAACGGTGAGGGCAACGCGAACGACATCGCCGACGGGATTCGCTTCGCTGTCAAGAAACGCGCCAAGCTGATCAACCTCAGCCTCGAGTTCGACTCTGGCGTCCACGCCTCAGACATTCCTCAGCTGCTCGCAGCGATCAACTACGCCCGCTCGCGCGGCGTGCTGGTAATCGGTGCGTCGGGCAATGAGGGCGACACGACGGTCTCCTATCCGGCCAACGCCCCCGGCGTGATGTCGGTCGGCGCAACAACCGAGAACGGCTGCGTTGCCGACTTCTCGAATGGTGGTTACGGCCTTGACATCGTCGCCCCCGGCGGCGGCTTCGACTCCACAGTGACTGGCGAGTCGCGCTGCGGCACGCGCGGCACGCGGATGAGGAACATCGCTCAGGAAACCTTCACCGGCAGGTCGACCTCCGTCTTCGGTATTCCAACCGACTATGAAGGCACTTCGATGGCCACGCCGCACGTGACGGCCGCCGCCGCGCTCGTGATAGCCACACGGGTGATCGGTTCCAACCCTTCGGCCGGTCGTCTTGAGTCACGACTGATGAGCACTTCGCGTGACCTCGGCAGGTCGGGGATCGACAGCTACTACGGCGCCGGGCTCGTTGACGCTGCTGCCGCCAGCGCTAAGTAGTACGGATAATCAGCACCGAGCAGGGCGCGTGATGGCTGACCTTGTTCGGCACCGAGCCGAGCAGGAAGCGCTTGGCGCCGGTCATGCCCTTGTTGCCAACGACGATAAGGTCGGCTGAGGTTTCCTCGGCTACGTCGAGAATCGCGTCGGCCGGGTCACCCTGCCGCGAGTGTGGCGAACATGCCACGTCGCGGGCCGCAGCCTGCGCGACTACCTCGGCCAGCGTCGCTTCGACGTCCTCGCGGGCGTTGATCATCCACTGCACATCGGAAGGAGCCTGCGTCGCTTCGCTCTTCAGGCGTGAGACGGGAACCGGTGCGTAGGCGCTGACGACCTCCAGGCGGGCTCCAGTCTCGCTGGCGAGATCGATCGCCTGACGGACGGCCTCGCTTGCGGTCTCGGATCCATCTGTTCCAACGACAATCGATCCAAACATTGCTGCTCCATTCGTTCCGCTGCTTGGTTGCAGACTACCTGCTGGCTAGAGAAGCTTCACGATCGCTATGCCCATCCCCACGAGAACCACCACGACGATCGCTGCCTGAGTCCAAATCCAGAACGGCGACATCGCTTAGCCGAAGAAGACTTCAGCCGTGCGGAAGAGGTCAGGATCAAGCAGCTTTGGCTCGGCGAGCGCCTCAGCGAGCGGGATCGTGATGATCTCGGTGCCGCGCAGCGCGACCATCATGCCGCGCTCACCACGGTTGTAAGCGTCAATTGCGCCGACGCCGTAGCGCGTTGCCAGAACGCGGTCATACGCGGTCGGTGTGCCACCGCGCTGAACGTGACCGAGCACCACCATCCGTGTTTCGAAGCCTGTTACGCGCTCGATCTCATGCTCAAGCCAGGCTCCAACTCCGCCGAGCCGCGGGTGGCCGAATTCGTCGACGTCGTCCTCACGAGCGCTCAGCGAACCGTCCTTCGGTGCCGCGCCCTCGCTGGCGACGACAATTGAGAAGTTCCGTCCACGAGCGTGGCGGGCGCGGATCTGATCGCAGAGCTGGTCCAGCTCGAACGGGCGCTCGGGAACGAGGATTGCGTGTGCGCCGCCGGCTATACCGGCCGAGCAGGCGATCCAGCCCGCATGGCGGCCCATCACTTCGACGACGATCACGCGGTCGTGCGATTCGGCGGTCGTGTGGAGGCGGTCGATCGCATCGCTCGCGACCTGCACGGCGGTGTCGAAGCCGAAGGTGTAGTCGGTGCCCGCAATGTCGTTGTCGATCGTCTTCGGTACGCCGATCACCGCAACGCCGTCCGCCGCCAGCTTCCCCGCGACGCCGAGCGTGTCTTCTCCGCCAATCGCGATCAGGCCGTCGAGGCCGAGCTTCTCCATTCCCGCTTTGACGGCCTCGGTTCCGCCACCGCCGTCGCGGTAGGGGTTGGTGCGCGAGCTGCCGAGGATCGTCCCGCCGCGCGTCAGTATGCCGGATACCTCTTGCACGCCAAGCTCCCTGCCTTCGCCGGCGAGCACGCCGGCCCAGCCGTGGCGCAGGCCTACGAACTGATCGCCGTATTCGCGCACACCCTGCCTGACGATGCCGCGGATAACCGCATTCAGCCCGGGGCAGTCGCCGCCCCCTGTCAGTAGTCCGATCCGCGCCATTGCGCGGATCGTTTCACGAATCGGCGGCGGTTGCAGCTACGGCCGCGGGTTGCGGCTGCGCGTCCTGCTGATCGAGCCGGTAACGCCACCATTCCTGTGCACCAATCTGGATTGCCGCAGCGATCGGAATCGCCAGCAGTGCGCCAACGACGCCGAACAGCGTCGCTCCAAAGAGGACAGAGACGATCACCACGAACGGCTCGAGTGCAACGGCGCGCTTGTGGATCTGCGGCTGAACAACGTAGTTCTCAAAGCTCTGGTAGGCGCTCGCGTAAATGAACCAGATGATCGAGGCGGTCGGGAAGTCGGTGAAAAGCGTGACGAGCAGGATGATCGCCCCGGCGATGAACGCTCCGACCAGCGGAATCAGATCGAACAGCGCGTAGAGCACTGCGAGCGCACCGGCAAATGGGACGCCGAGGATCGTCAGAACGACGAAGGCGCAAACCCCGGCGATCGTGGCTTGAACGGCGGCGCCTGCGATGTAGTTGCCGACCGCGTTGGCGATCCGGTCCAACGCGACGCTGGCGGCCTTCGATTCACGCCCTGAGCGAAGGCTGAGCAGCCCGTCGAGCCAGGATCTCCCTCGCGCGACCATGAAGATCGAAAGGATGTAGATCGTCAACCCGGCGAAGAGCGAACTAACAAGGCCGCTGCCGAAGTCGCGGATGATTGTCGCCGCCTCGCCGATCTTCGTCGGCGCGTCCTGGGCAATTCGGTTGAGTTCGTTCGTCAGTCCAAAGTCCTGATTCAGCCTTGCCAAGTCCGGGTTCTTCTGCACCTCGGTCTGAAGGTCGTCGGTGTAGCCAGGAAGGTCATTGACGAAGTTCACGCCTTGATCGACGATCGGAGGCAAGACGGCAGCGCTGATGCCAATCGGGATCAGCAGCACGGCGATGTAGACGATCGTGATCGCCAGCCAGCGCGGCATCACGCGGGCAAGCAGGTTGACAGGCCCGGCGAGGGCGACGGCAACGAAGGCCGCGACGATGATCCAGGTGATCGGCTGCCAGAGAACCCAGATCAGCGCGATCGTGCCGATTACGACCAGCACCGTCAACGCGACCCGGAGGACTACGCGGGTCGAAAGCAGATCGCCGGTGCGCTGAGAAACAGGCGTCACTTGGCCGTCGCGGGCAGGCTGTGCGGGGATAGTGGTCACCGTCAGCCTCTTTTCGACGCTGCGCCGCCTCTCCCTGCCGCTGTCAGGCCCCGCCCGGGCTCAGCCGCGCTTTGGTGGGCGCGGGAAGAAGCCGCTCGTCCGCGCGACGTACTCGTCATAGCCGGCGCGGCGTTTGCCGATCGACTTCTCGAGCAGACCGGCGCCGCTCACGCGGATCAGCAGCACCGACATGATGATCGGCCCGATGATCGTCCACCAGGCACCGGCCGCCAGTGCGATCAGGTAGAGACCCCACCAGACGCTGAAGTCGCC
>WLNV01000041.1 GCA_009699615.1 Actinomycetota bacterium | reverse complement strand
TTCAGCGCTGATCGTTCTCGGTGGCGTGCTGATGACCTTCGCCGGACCGCTCGTGATCGACCCGATCTTCAACCGCTTTACGCCTCTGCCTGCCGGGCCGGCTCGCAGCTCGGTGGTTGAGCTGGCTGGTCGCGCCGGGGTCAAAGTCGGTTCGGTCTACGTGATCGATGCCAGCCGCCGAACGACGGCCGCCAACGCCTACGTTGTCGGCATCGGCTCGTCGAAGCGGGTCGTTCTCTACGACACGCTGCTGGCCAAGTTCCCTCCTGCCGAAACGCGCCTTGTCGTCGCCCACGAGCTAGGCCACGTTCATTACCGAGACATCTTCCACGGCTTGATCTTCCTCTTGATCGTCGCTCCGTTCGGCGCTTGGGCGGCGGCGCGCTGCCTGCGCCGCTGGGGCCCGCATGACGGGCTGCCAGCCGGCCCCTCGAGCGTTCCCGCGCTCTACGCGGCGGTGATCCTTATCGTCTTCGCAATCACGGTGATCTCCAACCAGCTTTCGCGTTCGATCGAAGCCCGCGCCGATGCCTTCGCGCTGACGCTGACCGGCGACGCTCCGACCTTCATCGCCCAGCAGCGGCGGATCTCGGTTCAGAATCTCGGTGACCCGGATCCTCCGGCGATCGCGCACTGGCTTTTCGGAACCCACCCGACGACGCTCGAGCGGATCGGCATCGGACTCGCCTGGCAGAGCGGCCAGCGGCCGAGCGGGAGCGCAAAGTGAAGATCACCGTCCTTTCGGTTGGCCGCCTGCGCGCGCCGTACGCAGATGACATCGCCCACTACGAGAAGCTGATCGGCCATTACGCGCCGATCGAACTGATTGAGCTGCGCGAACCGGAGAAGCTCGCCAAGCGCGTCCCCGACAAAGCCCATCTGGTGCTGCTCGATGATGGCGGCAGGCAGTACGACAGCGTCGCCTTCAGCGGCTTCCTTGAGAAGCGACGCGCCAGCGGGCTTGACCTCTGCTTCGTCGTCGGTGGGGCGTACGGAATTGAGCTCGAGCGGGCCGACGATCGGCTCTCGCTCGGGCCGATGACGCTGCCACATCAACTGGCACGCGTAGTGCTGCTGGAGCAGATTTACCGCGGCCACGCGATTCTTGCCGGCGCGCCCTACCACCACTAGAAGCGCGGCAAACTGCGTAGTGCCCTGCGACGCTGCGATCATCGTGGCGTGAGCAGTCCACTCGACGATCTGAACGCTGGCCTTACCGCATCCGTTGCGGCGCTTGCTGGCGGCCAGCCGGTTCCAGTGCAGCTCCAGCTTGAGGCTCCAAAGCAGCCCGAGCACGGCGACTACGCGACAAACGCTGCGCTCGCGGTCGCCAAAGGACTAGGTGTTCAGCCACGCGACTTTGCCGAGCAGCTGACTGAGGAGCTTGGCCGAAGGCTTGGCCCTTCTCTGGTCAGCGCGGAAATCGCCGGCCCCGGTTTCGTGAATCTGGTTCTCGCCGATGGCTGGTACGACGGCGCAGTTGACGCCGTGCTCGCCGCCGGGGATGGGTGGGGCGGTGCGGTAGCCGAGCATCCGCTTCAGATCAACGTCGAGTTCGTCAGCGCCAACCCGACCGGCCCGGTCCACGTCGGCGGCACGCGCAACGCCGTCTACGGCGATGCGCTCGCGCGTCTCTTCAGCTTCGTCGGCCACAAGGTTCACCGCGAGTACTACGTCAACGACGCCGGCTCGCAAATCAGAGCACTCGGCGTCTCGGTCCAGGCCCGCGCGCGCGGCGAAGAGCCGCCCGAGGACGGCTACCAAGGTGAGTACATCATCGCGCTGGCGGCCGACATTCCCGGCGCCGCCGACCTGCCTGTGGACGAGGTTTCGCGGCTGGCGGTTGAGCTGATGGTTGCTGAGGCTGAACGCAGCCTGGCGCGGCTGCGCGTTGTCTTCGATGACTGGTTCCATGAGACGACGCTCCACGCGGGCAGTCCGTCGCCGGTCGAGAAGGCGCTCGCGATCCTTGACCGCGACGGCCGCACCTACACGAGCGACGAAGCGCTCTGGCTGCGTACAACCGAATTCGATGACGACAAGGACCGCGTGCTTGAGCGCTCCAGCGGCGAGCACACCTACTTCGCTTCCGACATCGCCTACCACCAGGACAAGCTCGACCGCGGCTTCGATCTGATGATCGATGTTTGGGGCGCCGACCACCACGGCTACATCAAGCGGATGCACGCAGCGATCTCTGCGCTCGGCCACGACCCGGCCTGCCTCGAGCTGCTGATCATGCAGCTCGTCCATCTCGTTGACAGCGGCGAGCGTGCACAGATGAGTAAACGTGCCGGTGATTTCGTCACACTCGACGAGTTGATCGAGGACATCGGCGTTGACGCTGCACGCTGGTTCCTGCTCGAGCGCTCGCACGAGACGACGATCGAACTTGATCTGAAACTCGCGCGCGAAGAATCGGCCGAGAACCCCGTCTATTACGTTCAGTACGCGCACGCGCGGATCGCCTCGCTGCTGGCGCGCGGCGCAGCGGAATCGGGCCCGGACGCTTCGGTCGAAGAACCGCTTCACGCCAGCGAGCGCGCGCTGGTGCGCAAGTTGCTGGAGTTCCCGGCCGAGGTCGCCGATGCCGCCGAGCGCCGCTCACCGCACCGCATTGCCAGCTACGCGCTCTCCACTGCGCAGAGCTTCAGTGCCTTCTACCGCGACTGCCCGGTGCTCGATGCCGGTCCAGAGCAGCGCGACTTCCGCCTGCGGCTCTGCGCCGCGACCGGGCAGGTTCTGGCCCGCTCGCTGGATCTGCTTGGCGTCAGCGCGCCGCAGTCGATGACGCGCGACTAGATCGTGTAGAGGAAGTCGAGCCCAAGCGAGTTCAGCAGCTGCTGGGCTTCGCTGTTGAGACGCGTCAGCTCGTCGGTCAGGATCAAGATTCCCATCAGGATCAGGATCGCGCCGGAGATGAAGGTGATCAGCAGGTAATGGTCGCGCAGCCAGCTGAAGGCGACCGTCGCCTTGTCGAAGGCCATTGCCATCAGCAGAAATGGGATCGCAAGGCCAAGCGAATAGAAGAACAGCAGCAGACCGCCGTGGCCGACCGAATCGGCGGTTGAAGCGGCAGCGAGGATCGCCGCCAAGGTTGGGCCAACGCAGGGCGTCCAAGCGATCGCGAAGGCAAGGCCAGCGACTACAGGGCTGCCGGCGCCGGCGCGCGTAATCAACACCTCTGGGCGCCAGTCTTGGTTGAACTTCGTCACGAACGGCGTCGCCATGAAGAAGGCCCCGAGCAGCACGATCATCACCCCGGCGATCGTGTTTAGCGTCTGCTGATGGTCGCGCAACGTCGAGCCGATTCCGGTCGCGGTCATCCCCAGCGCGACGAACATCACCGTGAAGGAGAGGCAGAAGATCAGTGCCGGCAGCAGGATGCGGCTGAGCCGCTTCTCGCCGGCACGGATCTCAGCGATGCTGGAGCCGGAGATCGCGGAGAGGTAGCCGGGAACCATCGGCAGCACGCAGGGTGAGACGAACGAAACGAAGCCGATCGCGAAGGCCGCGAGAATCGTTGTGTCGGCTGCTGCGAGCGGGAGTGGCATCAGCGGCCGAACCGTTCGAGCTCGTCGTCAAGGCGGTCCGAATCATCGTCGGCGAGCGGCGTCTCGCTCCTATCGCCGCCGCGACCGCTTCGGCGCCAGCGACTCAGTAGCACCAGTCCCAGCAGCAGTAGCCCAAGCGCAACCGCGACCGGAACGAGGTAGGCGGTGAGGCTGAAGCCCGATGCCGGCGGCAACGCGAGGATTGCCGGGCCGTAACGACCGCTGAGCGTTGACTTGATCTGCGACTTCGTTTCACCGCGTGCGATCAGCTTGTTGATCTCGCGGCGGAGCTGGTCGGCGCGCGGCGATTCAGCGATGTTCAGCGGCACGTTGCAGGTGTCGCACATCACTTCGTCCTCGATGTCGGGGAACGAGACCGCCGCCAGAGCGGGCGTCGTTGGCGCGATCACGCAGAGTGCAAGCAGGCAAGCGAGCGAGGTTTGAATCGTCCGTTTCATCAGCCCTGCTGCTCCGCGCGTTTGATCGCGTTGTCGAGGAACTTCTGATCAAGCTGCCCGCGGCCGATCGCGACGACGCGGCCCTTGGCGTCGATCACAAAGGTCTCTGGCAGCTTCGTCGTACCAAAGAGCGGTGCCAATTTCAGCTCATCGTCGCGCACGGTCGGGTAGTTGATTCCGTAACGGCGTTCGAAGGCGCGCGACTCGTCGGCGAAGTCCTTGTAGCTGACGCCCAGCACGGTGCCGCGGTCTCCAAGCTCTTTCTGCGCGTTGATCAGCACCGGGGCTTCGGCGCGGCACGGTTCACACCATGAGGCCCAGAAGTTGACGACGACGATCTTGCCCCGCAGCTGAGCAAGCGAGATCGAACCCTTGCCGTCGAGTCGCTGCAGCGACACGTTGGCGCCAGGGGCAGGAGGGAGCTGCCCGGCCTTGACTTTCCCATCGAGAGAGTTGTCGGCGCCGGTGTTGACGACGCCGTAAATCAGCAGCGCGATTAAGCCGCAGGTCAGGACGACAACGATCGTGGGGATGAGCCGAGGGCGCTTCACGCTGCTGGGGAGGCTAGAGGGCCGCCCGCGCGGGCGCGGCGCTCGCAGGTATCCTTGCCCGACTGCGGCGGTAGCTCAGTTGGTAGAGCATCAGCTTCCCAAGCTGAGGGTCGCGAGTTCGAATCTCGTCCGCCGCTCTCCAGTAGACAAGTCCGGTCAGCCAACGAAAGGGTCATCGTGTCTCTAATTGGGAAGCTCCGAACAAGCATTGTCCTCGCGTCAGTCGGAGCGGTGTCACTCGCGCTCGCCGCCTGCGGAGGAAGCGTCAGTGTCGGTACGCCAACGGTCAACCAAGAGGAGCTACAGACAAACGTGCAGACGCAATTGACGAAGCTCGTCGGTGAGCAGGCGCCGCCGATTGTCTGCCCCGACACGCTCGACGCCAAGGTCGGCTCGACTACGACCTGCACCCTCACCGACTCGAGCGGGACCTACAACGTGACGGTCAAAGTCACCTCGGTTGACGGCGGGACGGCGAAGTTCGACATTCAGGTCGCCGACAAGCCGAATTCCTAGTCGCGCCGCAACGTTGCCGCTGGGGTTGGTGGCATGGCTGAGGCGCTAATCCCAGTTCGGCTCGGCCCGCGCTCCTCGAGTGAGCGGGTGGGAGAGGTTCGCGAAGGGCGGTTGGTGGTCAAAGTCAGCGCGCCGCCGGTTGACGGCCAGGCCAACGCTGCGCTCTGTGTGCTGTTGGCGAAGCGGCTCGGTGTGCCGAAATCACGCGTCAGCGTGCGCCGCGGCGAGCGCTCACGCGACAAGTTGGTCGCCGTCGACGGTCTTGAGCAGTCTGTGGCCGATTTCACACTCGGGTTCGGCTAGCGATCCTGCGATACTGAGACGCGATGGATCCCGCCCGCAAACGCCGTGTCCGCATGGTCGTCGCGCTCAGCTGCGCCGTCCTCCTCGTCGGAGCATTGGCTTACACCAGCTTCTCGGCTGCCAGCACGGCGGTTGAGCCAAGTCAGTTGCTGGCCTCAACCAACCCGGGTGAGAGCTATCAGCTGACCGGCAAGGTTGTTGACGGCTCGGTCGTTCGCGCGCGTGACGAGATTCGCTTCCGCGTCCGCGACCGCACGAACAAGAAGTCGGTCGCCGTCAGCTACGTTGGCGCTGTCCCGGACCCGTTCCGTGAGGGCCGCGAAGTGATCATCACCGTTCGGTCGGCCGCCGCTGGAGCACCGCCGCACTCGTTCGTTGGTGAGAAGGACACGCTGATCACTAAGTGCCCGTCGAAGTTCAAAGAGAGCGAGCCAGTCGCGCCCGCCTCCGGCGCAAAGAAGTCCTAGGTCCATCGTGGCAACTGTTGGCCAGGCTTGCCTGATCTTCGCGCTCGGCTTCAGCCTTTACGGTGTTATCGCTTCGGTCATCGGCGCGCGGACAGGGCGCGAGGCGCTGGTCCGCTCCGGCCGCCGCTCGCTCTACGCGCTGTTCGGACTCGCCGCGGTCGCCTTCCTGATTACGGAGTTCGCTTTCCTCAGCTCCGACTTCCATTTCACGGTCGTCGCCACGCACTCATCAACGACAACGCCTTGGTACTACCGCCTTGCGGCGATGTGGTCGTCGCAGCAAGGCTCGCTGATGTTGTGGCTGACGCTGCTTGCGGGCTGGTCATCGCTCTGCGTCGTGATGCTGCGCGGCCGTTTGCGCGACGTCGCTCCGTACGCGGTTGCGGTTCTGCTCGGATTTGGCGCTTTCTTCACCGCCGTGATGCTCTTCAGCGCGTCGCCGTTTGAGACCGTTCCGGTCGCGCCGCCGGAGGGCGTCGGCCTCAACCCGCTGCTGCGTCACCCGAGCATGATGATCCACCCGATCATGCTCTATTCGGGCTACACGCTGTTCACGATTCCATTCGCCTTTGCAGTCGGAGCGCTGATTGTTCGCCGCGTTGATGCAGAGTGGTTGCGGGCGACGCGTGTTTACGCGCTGGCCGCCTGGCTCGCTCTCGGCACCGGCATCATCCTCGGCGCCCGCTGGTCCTACGCGGAGCTTGGCTGGGGTGGCTACTGGGCTTGGGACCCGGTCGAAAACGCGGCGCTGCTTCCGTGGCTTACCGGAACGGCATTCCTTCACTCGGTCAAGATTCAAGAGCGCCGCGGAATGATGAAGATCTGGAACGCCTCGCTGGTGCTTGCCACCGGAACGCTGGCGATTCTTGGCACCTTCCTCGTCCGCTCTGGCGTGCTCGATTCGATCCACGCCTTCGTCGAGGAGGGCAATACGGTCGCGTGGTTCTTCACGGCGCTGATCGTGACGATGATCGCCGGCTCGGTCTATCTCGTGATCACGCGGCGCGATAACGCGCTGAAGAGCGAGTCGCGGCTCGATTCGTTGCTCTCGCGTGAATCCGCCTTCCTCGGCAACAACCTCGTCCTCGTCGCGATCACCTTCGTCGTCCTCTGGGGGACTTTCTTCCCGCTGATCTCTGAGGCCCTAACCGGCCAAAAGGAAGCCGTTGGGCCGCCGTGGTTTGACCAGTACACAGTTCCGTTGGTGCTGATCCTTGTGCTGCTCTCCGGGATTGGGCCGGTGATCGCTTGGCGGCGCACAAGTTGGCCACAGCTTTGGCGCAGCATGCGCGGACCGGCGATCGTTGCCTTGCTGGTCGCGATTGGGTGTGTTGTCTTCAGGCCGGGTAACGGCGACGTCGCGCCGCTGATCATGTTCGTCGTCGGCGCATTCGCGATCGCCACCTCGCTGCAGGAGCTTTGGCGCGGCACTCGCGCGCGGCAGGCAATGACGGGGGAGGGGCCGTTCGCGGCGTTCCGACTTCTGCTGGCCCGTAACAGGGCTCGCTACGGCGGCTTCATTGTCCACATCGGCGTCGCCGTGCTGTTCATCGGAATTGCCGCTTCGTCGAGCTTCCAGAGCGTGCGCGACGTGCGGCTCGGCGTCGGCGAGCAGGCGACCGTCTCTGGCTACACGTTTACTTACGTCAAGCCGGTCGCGAAGATCGAAACGCAGGCCGGCAGGTTGGAGCGGATCACGCTCGGTTCGCAGGTCCGCGTAACCAAGGACGGCAAGTTCGTCGCGAATCTCTACCCAAATCGCGGCTACTACCCGGCGGTCGGGTCGATGCTTGGAGCGGTCAGCACCTACTTCGCTGGCGAGTCGACCAGTGAGATCGGCCTCAAGGCGGGCGTGACGAAGGACCTCTGGATTGCCGAGACGCCCGATATCTCGTCGCTCATGCCGGTCGTGCGCCGCGGCGACGCCGTCTTTGAGAAGGCTGCAGGCCAGGGGCTGAAGCCTGAGGCGCGGTCGATCTTCCTCGCAGCCGCGCTCAACGGGCTCACTACCCGCTATCGCAATAACCCGCCGGCGGCGCAGTTCCGGATCATTATCTCACCGATGGTTTTCTGGATCTGGCTCGGCTCGATCATCGTCTTCATCGGCGGCGTGATTGCCGCCTGGCCATCGGTTGGAGCCGTTCGTGACCGTGTCCGTGCCCGTCAAGCTGCGCGTGTTGCAAAGGATCTGGGGCGCGCGTAGCGGCCCTCCCCAAGCCCATGTCTGTCATCGAGCCAATCATCGCAATCGTCATTCTCGGACTCGTCATCTGGTTCGTTGGCCAGCCGCTGCGCTCGCGCGTTGCCGAGCAGGACGACCTCCGTGATGAGGGTCGGATAGCCGACCTGCGCGCCGCGCGTGACGCCAAGTACCGCCAGATCCGCGACCTCGAGATGGATTACCGCACCGGCAAGCTCTCCGAGGAGGAGTGGCGCTCGCTCGACCGTGAACTGCGCGGCGAGGCTGTCGACGTGCTGCACGAGCTCGATCAGCTCGTGCCACCGGAGCAGCGCGAAGGAACAACGCCCGATCCGCCAGCGGCGGCGCCTGCTTCCGATCCCCGCTAAGATCGCCTGCGATGACACAGTTCCTTACAGCAGCGGTTGCACTCTTGTCGGTCGTCGTGATCTTTCTGATCCTGATGCACTCGGGCAAGGACGCAGGGCTTTCCGGAGCTTTCGGCGTCGGTACCGGCGAAGGATCGCTCGGTGGCGGCTCGCTCGTTGAGCGCAACCTGAACCGCTGGACCGTCGGTTTGACGATCATCTGGGTTCTGGCGATCATCGCGCTCGTCAAAGTCGGCTGAACTAGCGCCGCAACGCCGCAGACTGGTTCATACTGAGCCGGTGATTCGTGCCGCGATCCTTCCGTTTAGCGCTCTCCTCTGCGTTGGTGCGGCTGCCCTTGCCGTCGCTGGCTGCGGCAGTGGCGTCGAGGTCGCTTCATCGGCGACAACGCCGAGCATCCCGACAACAACTGGCTCCGGAACGACAACGCCGCCGCCTGCGTCGGAGCCGATCGACCTTACGATCGAAGCTAACGGCGACTTCCTGATCCACTCGCCGGTCTGGATGCGCGCCCAGCAGCTGGCAGGCGGCAACGGCTACGACTTCGCGCCGATGCTGAAGATGATTAAGCCTTACGTCGAGGGTTCCGATCTCGCTCTCTGCCACGTTGAGACGCCGATGACGCCGCGACCGCCGAAGGGCTATCCGGTCTTCAATACGCCGACCGCGTTGGCGAAGGCGATCGCATCGACCGGCTACGACGCCTGCGACACGGCCTCAAACCACAGCCTCGACGCCGGTCAGTACGGCATCGATCAGACCGGTTACGCACTCAGCAGAAATGGCATCAAACACACCGGCTCATTCCGCTCCGAGAGTGCGTCGAAGAAGATCACGATGCTTGAGGCGAAGGGCGTCAAGGTCGCCTACCTCGCTTACACGGCGATCTCCAACGGCCAGGCGATGCCTCATCCGTGGTCCGTGAACTGGGCTTCCTCAGGCAAGATTCTCGCTGACGCCAAGCGCGCCCGTCAGCAGGGAGCTCAGGTCGTTGTTGTGAATCTCCATGCCGGCGACGAGTACGTCCACGCGCCGTCGGCGTTACAGATGAAGCTGGCCCGCGCGCTGACAAAGTCAACGCTGATCACGGCCGTGATCGGCCAACACGTTCACGTCGTTCAGCCAATCCGCAGGATCAACAAGAAGCTCGTCGTCTTTGGCGAGGGCAACACGCTCTCCAACCAGACGGCCGGCGCCGGACTGCTGCCGGAGACTCAGGACGGCTACCTGGCGCTGCTTCGAATCCGTGTTGAGCCGGACGGCAAGGCTGCCGTCAGGCGCGTCGATTACGTGCCTACCTACGTTCGCCATCCTGACTTCACCGTCGTCCCGGTCGGCTGGGCGCTCGACAAGGGGCTCAGCCCAGCCTCGGAATTCAAGGCCTCGTGGAATCGCACTGTTGGAACGGTCGGCCGCACAACGCTCTACGCGCCGTACCGCAAAGCAAAGCCTTAGCCCTGCGGCTGCCAGGCAGCGCGGTAAAGCTCCAGTAGTTCCTCGGCGCTCGCCGGTGGGGGAGTTAGCGCCAGTTCGCTGCGCTGGCTTGCCATCTCAGCGAGCTGCGGCAGAATCGCTTCGTCAACACCGATCGCCTGCAGCGACTCGGCCTGCGCGCGGCGCGCGAAGCGGCGCGCCAACTCTTCGACCGGAACGCCTGTCGCTTCGTCGATCGCGGCGATCTCCTCCACGCGCCGCTCGCGCAGCGCGGCGCTGGTGACCGGCAGCATCGCGGCGTTCGCGTCGCCGTGGCTGACGCCGGCATTACGGACCAGCGTCTGGCTCATCACGTGGTGGATTCCGTACCAGTTGGCGTCGATCGCGTAGCCGGAGAGGAGCGCGCCGAGCGCCAGCGGATCGAGCAGCGGCTCGCCCTCTTC
>WLNV01000040.1 GCA_009699615.1 Actinomycetota bacterium | reverse complement strand
GTCTTGTCGATCCCCCACTCGTCGATGTCCCAGATTGTGATCATCTGAATTCCGGTGCGGTCGACATACTCGCGCTCCTGACGCGGGTTGAGCGGGCCGTTGATTCCGACCAGCGCAATGTTGTGCGGATCAACGTTTGGCAGCTCGGCGGCGCGACTGACGGGGCAGGCGTGGTTGAGGGTCTCTCCCGCAACGTCTACTGCCGTATCCATGTGCGAATCGAGATGCACGTAACCCATCTTGCCGTCGATCAACTTTGAGATCGCTGACGTGACCGGGATTGGGCACGAGTCGTCTCCGCCAAAGATGATCGGGAACGCGCCGGCTTCATAGATCTCGGTGATGCAACGCTCGGCGCGCTCGAATGTGCGCGCTGCGTTGCCTGGAACGATCGACACGTCGCCACAGTCGGCAAGCCCCAGCTCATCGAAAAGGTCAACCTGAAACTCGCCGTGGTACGGCGTGTAGGCCTCGGATGTGTCACGAATCGCTCGTGGGCCGTAGCTGGTGCCAGGGCGGCAGGTGTTTGTTCCCTCCCATGGCATTCCGAGCACGCCGGCCTTTACGCCGGCTGCCTCAAGCTCCTCACGGATCGGCGGAACTACCTGTGCGCCCATGAATGAGCGAATTCCCGCCAACAGCGTGTTGGGAAAATCGTTCTCGCCTTCGCGGCGCCCGAAGGTGCGGTAGTGGTCGTGCTTAACCTCAGCCATTCTTCTCTCCTTGGTTGTTGTTCTTGTTTCGGCTCATTGGCCGTAACGCTCTGTGAATGCAGCGGCTGCCTGCTCGAAGCAGTCGCGCGGGGCGCGAAGAATCCCGGCGCCGATCTGCCCGCCGCCGCGGCCTGCGAGGCCGGCGTCGATCGCAGGGAGGATCCCTGTCTCAATCACCTTGAAGATCTCGATCCCGACCGGCGTACCCCGATAACCGAAGTACGGAATCCGGAAGTCGCTGTGCTCGGCGACGGTGATCTCATACATCGACTCGTTGGTCTGAGCCATCGCCTCTGGAGAGCCACCCTGGTAGGCCTGCAACGCTGGAGCGGCGGCCTGCGCAAAGCCGCCGAGGCCGATCGTCTCCATGATCATGCTCTCGCCGCCCATCCACTCAATGTCATCTTCGCTGTAGGACTCAAAGAGCTGCGCCTCGACGTCGGGCAACGGGCCGCGGAACCATCTGTCACCGAGGCCGCTGACGCGCACCGAAAACTCGCAGCAGCTCAGCGTCATCGCGCTGACCACGCTGGAATTCTCAATGTCCCGTGCTGCATCGGCGGTCGCCTTGCCAGCGGCCATTCCTACGCGCAAGAAGAAGTAGTCGTTCTCGGCCAGGAAGGCGAGCGTTTCAAGCAGGCGGGCCGAATCCGCGCCGGGCTCGCCGGCTGCGGCGACGAAGTGCGGTGCCAGCTCCTTGGTCAGCAACGTTGTGCCGGCAGTGTTGCGACTGTGGAGCTCATCGCCCATGTTGACGGCGCGGCGCATCATCGTCTTTAGATCAATCCCGCCGGAACGCTTGATCGCCTCGCCAAGGACCGGCCCGACCACCTCTTCGAGATACTTGAGGCCGTCATGGACCTCTTGGTCGTAGACGCCGTAGTTGAGCCGCCGCGGCGACTTGCCCTCATAAAGGTTGCAGAACGCCGTATTGCCAAATTCGCGGTTCTCAACAACCAGGACCGGCATCGAGGCCGTATAGATCCCGGCAACAGAGCCGACACAGGCGTGGTCATGGGTAGAACCGATCGTTATCTCGCCTGAGGCGAGCTTGGCCTCGGCGTCGGCTTCGTCGCGCGCCAGACCTTCATAGATCGCACCGCCGATGATCGCCATCCGCTGCCCACCGCTGTAGCGATCCCACTCGAGAGGTGCTCCCGAGGTAAGGATCATCTGCTCCGTCATCCCGGGGATGACATCAATCGCGGGCTCTACCCCGACGAGCGTTGGGGTAGAGGAGCAGAGCCTCTTAGCCGCTTCGTTATTGGCCGCCTCACGCATCGAATTACCAGAGCCGCAGGTACATGTCGCGTTCCCAAGCGCCAACGACCGTGTTGTACTCCAGCCACTCTTCGCGCTTCTTCTGGATGAATGTCGCGTGGAACTCGTCGCCGAGAACCTCGCGCGCCAGCTCGCTGGCCTCAAAGGCGTTCGTCGCTTCGCCGAGATCACGCGGCAAGCGGTGTACGCCGGCGGCGGTCAGCTCATCGTCGCTCATCTTGTACGTGTCGGCGTTAACCGGCTTGCCGGGATCGAGTTCGTTCTCGATCCCGTCGAGCCCGGCAGCGAGCATCATTGCCATCACGAGATACGGATTTGATGCACTGTCGGCGGTACGCAGCTCGACGCAGGGCCGGTTGGTAGGAAGGCGACACATCAGAGTGCGGTTGTTGTCGCCATAGGCTTGGAATACCGGCGCCCAAGAGATCTCGTTCATCAGACCGACCGGCAGCAGGCGCTTGTATGAGTTGACGGTCGAGCAGGCCAGAGCAGTTATCGCACCAGCATGCTTCAAGAGGCCGGCGGTGAACTGGTACGCGGCGGGCAGATAGCTGACCGTTCCGTCGCCATTGTCGCTGGCGAAGATGTTCTTGCCGGAATCAGCTTCAACGAGGCTCATGTTGACGTGTGCGCCGGATCCGAACGAGCTGTCGAACGGCTTCGGCATGAAGGTCGCGAAGCCGCCTAGCTGCCTCGCTACGTGCTTGGCCATCAGCTTGAAGATGACCATCCGGTCAGCCATCTCGAGCGCACCGCAGTGCGTGAAAGCAAACTCGTATTGACCGTCGCCGCCCTCATGATCGAACGAATAGACATTCCAGCCGAGCTCGTTCATGTACTCCACCATCGGCAGCAGGAACTGATCTGCAGCGATCGTCGCCTCAATGTCGTAGCCACGAGTCGGAGCGTTTAGGAGGTCGTCGGTGATCCAAGGCAGAACCTCGCCGTTGTCGCCCTCGCGCAGAACGTAAACCTCTGGTTCGATTCCGGCCTGCGCGCTGAACCCAGCGGCCGCGGCGCGTTCCAACTGGCGCTTGAGCACGTAGCGTGAATCGTGGCTGTAAGGCTCGCCATCAAAACTCAGGTCAGTCGGCGCGATCGCGAAGCGCTTGTCCCACGGAAGAACTACTGCGGACTCGAGTTCCGGGATTCCGCAGCACTCGTCCTCGTTGGGGCCAAGGTCCCCCATCCCTTCCAAGGCGCCGACGGTGTAGCGCTCCGAACCGGCAGCCATCTCGTCGATGAAGGCAAGCGGGACGCACTTCGACTTCGGCACGCCAAACATGTCGACATAGGCGCCGAAAAGGAACTCGACCCCCTGGTCACCGAGCGTCTTGCGCAGCTCATCGAGATTGACTGAAGCTCCCATCACACTCCTCCATATTCTTCGCTGTAGGCGGCAACTGCCTGCTCGAAACAGGCCAGCGGCGCGCGCAGCACGCCGGCGCCGATCTGTCGCCCGTCGCCACCGGCAATCCCAATGTCCATCACTGGCTGAATTCCGCTCTCGACCACCTTGAAGGCGTCAATTCCCAGCGGGACTCCGCGGAAGCCAAAGAAGGGAATCTTGTACTCCGGGTGCTCGCCGACCGTTATCTCGTACATCGAGCGGTTCAGCTCAGCCATGTCCTCAGGCGTACCGCCTTGGTATTCCTGAAGCGTGAACGCTGACGCTTGGGCAAAGCCGCCCAGCCCGACGGTCTCGGTGATCACGCTCTCGCCACCCATGAACTCGATGTCGCTCTCGGTAAAGCCGTCGAAGAGTTTGGCCTGTGCCGGCTCGAGGTCGGCCGAGAACCAGCGATCGCCGGTGCCGCCGAGACGGATCGAGAACTGAGAACACGAGAAGGACATTGCGCTGACCACGCTCGACCGTTCGATGTCACGCGCGGCGTCGGCGGTCGCCTTCGCAGCCGCCATCGACAGCCGCAGGAAGAAGTAGGGACTGTCAGACATGAAGGCGTAGGTCTGGCGTACCTGTTCCGGCTTGTCGCCAAGCATCTCGAAGAAGTACGGCACCATCTCGCGGCCGAACAGCAGCGTTCCGGCTGCGTTGCGGCTGTGCATCTCGTCGCCCATTCCGAGCGCGCGCCGAATGATCGGCCTAAGCGGGATGCCGCCTTCGGATCGCTTGACAGCTTCGGCGACGGTCGGCGCAATCACGTCCTGAACGAAGA
Organism: Actinomycetota bacterium; assembly: GCA_009699615.1. Classification (GTDB taxonomy): domain Bacteria; phylum Actinomycetota; class Thermoleophilia; order Solirubrobacterales; family Solirubrobacteraceae; genus F1-60-MAGs163. The sequence continues at coordinate 6,206 of WLNV01000040.1, read as the reverse complement.
GCAGCGTGTCGCGCACCTCCTCGTCGTAGGTGCCGTAGTTGAGGCGCTTAGGCGACGGCCCCTCAAAGAAGTTGCAGAACCCAACGTTGCCGTTTGCCGTGTTCTCGACCGCGAGCACCGGCATCGAGGCGGTGTAGATCCCAGCGAGTGAGCCAACGCAGCCGTAGTCGTGGCAGCCATCTACGAGGATTTCGCCCGACTTCAGCTTGGCGTCGGCGTCGCCGGCGTCCGAGGCAAGTCCCTCGAACAGCGCTCCCCCGATCACTGCCGCCCGCTGACCACCGGTGTACTGCTCCCATTCCATCGGCGCGCCGGAGGTCAGGATCACATTCGGCTTCATTCCCGGCAGTGCCTCGCCAGCCGTCATCACTTCGGTGAAGACTGGAGTTGCGCCGGCGAGGCGCTCGAAGGCGAGCTTGTTTGCGGTTTCGTGATCCGTCACGGCGACTCCTTCAGACTCGTCTCTCGTTTACGGCAGCGGCTTGTCGTAGCCCTCGGCGGCGAGCTGCTGCTCTTGCCACGCGCGGTCCACTTCAGGCCAGAAGTGTTCGGGGTGCTCCAGCGTCCAGATCTGCGAACGGATGATGAAGTTGTCTGGGTCGTGTTCGAGCCCGTCGCGCCAAAGCTCCAGCGCCCGCTCGCGGTCACCAGCTTGGTAAGCGATCACGCCTTCTGCAAAGAGCTCTAGCGCGCGAGGCTCCATCGCCTCTCCGGCCTCGGGCTGCTCAACGACCTCGCCAGCGAGAAAGCGGTCAACGTTGACTCGGACTCTCGGGTCGCCGATCTCGAATGTTCCGCTGACGTCCGCCATCGCAACAGTTCCTTCGGCGTCGATGAAGATGCCGAGCGGAACTAGCTGCGCGCCGACTGCGGCTCCGAGCGAGCTCGTCGTGTCGAGCAGCACGGGGAACTCGGCGCCGCTCGCCTCAACGGTTGGCGCCGCTGTCTCTGCTCCCTTTGCGTCAAAGATCGCCGCGAGCATCTGGAAGTCGCGGCCGCGCGATTCCCAGTAGCTCTGCCAACTCGGCAGCTGTTCCTTGCAGGTGCACCATGAAGCGAAGCAGAAGAGGATCGTTCGCTGGCCAACGAGGTCCGCCGCCGACCAACTCCTACCCGCAAGATCCACAAGCTCGAACTGAGGAAAGCGGTCGCCGACTCCCGCGAACGAGCTGGCGGGCTCAGTCATTAGAAGGAGCTGCCCTTTGGTGCGACGTCCTGGTACCACTGCTTCTTCTCGCCAATCTTGGCGCGCATCTTCCACTTGCGGCTCTTCGGCGCGTCCTCAATCAGCTTGCGCAGGTCGTTGATGCGGGAGAGGATTAGTGCTCCCTGCTCGGCGCTGATCATCTCGAAGTCGGGAATGAAGCGCTCAACCCTGTCGAGGTTGATGTTGACCGTGTGGTAGAAGCCCCAGTCGCCGGAGAGCAGCTTGGCGATGTAGCCGCCGTCGATCTCCTCGGTTGAGCTCGGGTTCTCCACGACAGGGTGCTCGAGCATCAGAACGAGCGTGTCCTTGACGTCCTTGAGGTTCAGTTCGACGATCTGCATCTTCTCGAGCAACAGGTCGCAAGTAGTAATCGTCGGCGAATCAAGATCGAGTCGATCGCGCAGCGGGATCGCGTGGCAGAAGTGGAGCTCGTCGTAGAAGACGTCTACGCCAAGTCCGTTCTTCGGGTCTTCAAAGTAGTAGCGCCTGCCCTCGGTTGAGGCAGTCATGCGCTGATCCTCCTCATAACCACGGGCGACGAGGAACTTCTTAATCTCGCGTGACTTGCGGCGGTCGGCGGAGAAGTCAATGTCAGTCAGCGCGCGCTCCATCGCTTCGAAGAGCTGGAGGTTCTCGGGACAGTGGATCCGGTACGCAAGCGAACCAAGAATCCGAAGTTGTAGACCCTGCGCTTGAGCATCGTCAACGATGCTGAGTCCCTCTGCGACGAAATGCTCGTTTTCTACAGACATTCAAACTCCTGACATTGGGTGCCCCGCCCGCCTGATTGCGGGCGGGGCAGATTGGTTATCAGCGCTCAATCAGCGCCATTGCGAATTCATCTACAACCTCTACTCGATTGGAATCTCCTTGAATGCGAGGTTGATGTCGACGCCCTGCGAACGACGGTACATCTTCATCACGTAGAAGAAGATCAGTCCGGAAAGGAAGACTCCCGCTGCGACAATCAAACGCGACCCTCTCGCGTTGACGGCGAACTCGTCCAGGAACATGTTGATGCTGTAACCGACGCCGGCAACGAAGCCGAGGAAGCAGCCGACCGTCATGATCGGCAGACCAAGCAGCTTCCTGTTCGCGATCGACGACTTCCCGTAGATCTCAGGCCGCAGGAACGGGAAGAATGCCCCCGCTCCGAGCGCGACTGTCCAGGCCAGAACACCGACCAGAAGGAAGAGCACCAAGGTTCCGAAATACGACACGTACACGAACAGGTACATGAAGATCGCGGTAATGATCGTGGCCACACCGATCGCGACGATCGGGCTGTGGAAGCGGTCGGAGACCGTCCCCAGCTTGTTCGGCGCAACGCGGTCGAAGGCCCAGGCGATCATCGCCCGTTCCCCGTACGACTGCATCGCGGGGATCCAAAGCCAAATCCAGGCAATGAACCCGACCGACATGATCACCGTCAGAACCGGAGAACCACCAAGGACCCCAGCCAGCAGAGTCACCCACGGAACGACCGGCGTCGCCTGAGCGGCTGCGTCGGCGTTTAGCCCCAGCGAGTTGTAGCCAAGAGTTCCGAGGAAGTCGTAGCCGAAGATGCGCGTTCCGAGCACCGTTCCAATTAGGAAGAAGAGCCCGCAGACCCAGACGCCGGAGAACATGCCGACCGTCTGGCCCTTAACACCGGACTTGATCTCTCCACCAATCGCGATCGAGAAGGCAGCGCCGACCAGCGGAAGGAAGGCCCAGTTGGAGGCCTGCATCGTCTGACCGAAGTCGAAGCCACCTGGGTTTACCCAGCCGCCGGCCTTACCGGTTGCCAGAACGCCCGCGTAGGTAGCGTCAGGCCCGAAAGCCTTATCGAAGTTGGCGATGAAGGTCTCCTTCGAGCTGAAGAGCATTACCCCGAACATGACAAACGTTCCAATGAACGCGATCACGATCATGATCTTCTGCGAGAGGAAGTAACGCCTCATGCCTGCACCGAGGATCGAGCCGGCAATGATCAGAACAATGATCCCGCCAGCGAAGGTCCAGATTGGCTCCGCGAGCGTGGTCGCGAAGTCAGTGAGCGCGCTGCTACCGGTCTGGATGCCAAGAACCGTGAACATCGGGATCAGCCCGATCGTCATGATCCAGTAGGAAGCCAGGGCGCAGAAGAAGAGCCATGCGATCGACTCAGCCCAGCTGAGCATGAATGCAATCGGCGGTGGCAGAATTCGGCTCACGAACGGGTAAATGCCGCCTGAACGCGGAATAACTGCCGTCCAAGTCAACATGCCGAACGCGATCATCGACATCGCAACGCAAGCGATGATGATTCCGAGTGGCAGGTTCCCGCCTGGGTAGACGGACGGACCGTAGAGGAGTACCCCGGCGATCCCAATACCGATTGAAACAACACCGATGTTGAAGATGACTACGTCAGCCGTCGACGCCGTCTTGATCAGTCCCGATGCCTTCCTGAGGAATACGCGGTCGCCGCCGCTTGCCCCCGTTGCTTCAGTGTTGCTATCCATTCTCTCTCTCCTTTGATTGTGTTCCGAGCCGCCTAAGCGACCGGGAACAATGCACCGCTAGCCCTGCGTAAACTGGTAGTCGCGAACTCGATCAGCCTCAAGCGTGATCAGTGCGCCGTTCAAGATTCCCTCGCTGTAAACGCTGCCGGGATTAATGCAGAGAGTGCGGCCGATGGTCGTCTCTCCGCGTCCCTCATGGATGTGGCCGTGGAGCCCCAGCATCGGCTGGTGCTCCTCAATCGCTGCGCGGACCGCAGTGCTCCCTGCCGGCGCCATCACTGGGTTGCCAACCGAGTAGATCACTTGCATGTCGTCGTCCAGCTTCGGGCAAGAATCGATCTTCGAGTTGTGCGGCGGAACGTGAAGGTTGAAGATCGTGTGTTCCACGTCTTCGACCTGGTCGATCATCGATTTGAGCCTCTCCGCCAACTCTTCCTCCGAGCACTCGCGCTCAGTATCCCAAGGCGTCCTGTTGGTCCAGCCGGAGGTGATGATCTCGTGCTGGTCGGAGATGCGGTGGACGCGCATCTCAAGCAGCTCGATGCTCTCTGACTCGTCGAGAATCTCATCGACCTCAAAAAGGTCATCGTTGCCGGGGGCGGCAAACGCGCGAATTTCGGTTCCGGAGAGCTTCTCGTCAGCGTACGCCGTCCATTCACGCAAGCGGTCGAACATCAGCTTGCTGAAGAGTTCATCCTGCGACTCCTGTGAGGAGCGGATAGCGAGGAACTCGTCCTCCTCCATGATCGCCGGGTAAAGGCCCATGTTCTCGGTCTTCTTGACGAAGTCGGCGACCTCCTTCTCGGTCTCCAACTCATGGTCGGTGCCGGCAAAGTGCGTGCGGTACTTGCCTCCGCCCTGATGGGCGACGGGCACGACCATCTTGCCGGTTACATCGCCGCCGAGGATCAACGTGTCGGCGCCGTAGAACTGCGCCGCGTTGATGAACTTGCGGAAGCAGACGGTCGATCCGTGTACGTCCGAGCAGAAGAAGATCTTCGTCTGCGGGCCAGTGCTCTTCTTTTTGCGTCCAAATGCCATTAGAGAAACTCCAGGTAGCGGTCATATTCCCATTGCGAAACTGTGTTGTGGTAGTCCCACCATTCTTGGCTCTTGACCTCGACGAATGCATCGCGTAGATCGGTGCCGCAAACCGCTTCGCTGAGCGGATCGGCGGCAAAGGCTTCAACTGCTTCTAGCAGCGTCCGAGGCAGCGTGTCAACCCCAAGCTCCGTGATCTTCTCGGGCGGCTGGAGGTACATGTTGAGGTCGATTGGATCACCCGGGTCGAGCTCGTTCTCGATCCCGTCGAGCCCCGCACCAAGCATCATCGCCGCGCCGAGGTACGGGTTGACCGAGATGTCTACGGCGCGCGACTCTACGCGAGGCGAGTTCATCGGGATCCGGACCATGTGGGTGCGGTTGTTGTTGCCGTAAGAGATGAAGACCGGAGCCCATGTAAACCCTGTCATCGACCCAGCGACGACGAGTCGCTTATATGAGTTGACTGTGGGACAGGTCACCGCGCAGATCGCCTTTGCGTGCTTCAAGACGCCGGCGATGAAGTGGTAGGCGAGCTTCGAAACCCCACAACCTCTCGGATCGTTCGGGTCGGCAAAGGCATTCTCGCCGGTCTTGATATCGGCCATCGACATGTTGAAGTGGCCGCCGCTCCCGGTCCGGTTCGAGTAAGGCTTCGGCATGAAGGTCGCCTCGAAGCCGTGCTCGCGAGCCATTACCTTCGTCATCAGGCGAAGGAAGGTCAGACGGTCGGCCATCGTCATCGAGTCGGCGTAGGAGAAATCAAGCTCGAACTGGCCGTTGGCGTCCTCATGGTCGTAGGAGTGAACGTCGTAGCCGACCGAGTTCATGTTCTTGATCAGCTGATCAAGGAACGGCTGAGCTTCAAGCAGGTTGACGATGTCGTACGCGGCGCGAGGGATCACGTTCTTCGGATCTGCCGGGACGACTTCCCCGTCTGCGTTGCGCCGCACGAGGAAGAACTCCGGCTCAATGCCAAGGTTGAAGATCAGGCCGTGCTCAGCTAGCCGATCAATCTGCCGCTGCAGAACGTTGCGCGTGTCCATCGGCCACGGCTCCTCGTGAAGCTTGAGGCTGCCTGGAGCCCAAGCGACAGTCGGCTCCCATGGCATCTGCGTGATCGCTTCAAGGTCAGGCCAGAGCGCGAGCTCGTCATCGGATGGCTCCTGCCCGAGGCCGTCGATCGCGGCGCCGGTGTACAGCTCGGAGCCGTTCATCATGTTTACGAAGTGCGCGATCGGCACCGACTTGGCCTTAGTCACGCCGTGAATGTCAATGAACGATGAGAGGCAGTACTCAACGCCTGCAGCGGCGAGCTCGTCACGCTTGCGCTCAAGCGTTTCTACGTCGTAGTTTCCGGGCTTGGATGATGCCATCGGTTATTGAGTCCAATCTCTCCCATCTCGACGCTGAATCTCCAGCGCGACCGCACAGGCATTGTGCGATGTGAAACAAAGTACGCCGACTGCGGT
>WLNV01000004.1 GCA_009699615.1 Actinomycetota bacterium | reverse complement strand
TGCGAGCACCATTCTGCCGACAATAGCGCACCGCTCCGCCGCAACGGGCTGTCGCTAGGCTGGCACTGTGAACCGCTTTGGCGCACTGATCTACGACCGCTTCCTGATGGGCGCCAGTCAGCAGGCCGGACTGGCCGACAAACGCCGCGAGGCGTTGGCCGAGGCGAGCGGCGAAGTACTCGAAATTGGTGCCGGGACGGGCCTGAATCTTGCCGCCTATCCGCGTCAGGGAATAACGCGGCTCGTCTGCACCGAGCCCGACCGGGCGATGAGCCGTCAGCTAGAGGCGCGCAGCAGCGATGCCCCCGTCGCTGTCGAGGTCGTCGCGGCCAGTGCCGAGAAGCTGCCGTTTGCAGATGACAGCTTCGATTGCGTCACCGGCACGCTGGTGCTCTGCGAGGCAAGTAGCCCAAAGGCAGCGCTGGCCGAGATCGCTCGCGTGTTGCGGCCAGGTGGCAGGTATCTCTTCCTTGAGCACGTGCGCAGCAGCGACGCTGACCACGCCAGAATGCAGGACCGATGGGCGCCGCTCTGGCGGCTGATGGCAGGCGGCTGCAACTGCAATCGCGACACGCTCGCGACGATCAGCGGATCGCCGCTGACGGTCGACCGGGCCGAGGTTGGCCGCTTCCCGAAGGCGCCGAAGATCGTCAAGCCGCTGCTGATCGGCAGCGCCTCGATGCCGCGGCCCTGATCACGCTCGGATCACCACCTGCTTCTCCTACCGCATTGGTAGGATTAAGCCATGATCTTCACGACAAAGGCCGAATATGGCGTGCGGTTGCTGGTTGAGCTCGGGCGCCAGTCGAACGAGTCGCCGGTCTCGCTGAAGGCGATCGCTGAGAGCGAGGGTCTGCCACTCGCCTATCTCGAGCGCATTGTCGCGCTGCTGAAGCGCGCCGAGCTCGTTGAGAGCACGCGCGGCGCCCACGGCGGCTACCGCCTCTCGCGTGACCCGGAGAGCGTCACGATGGACGAGGTAGTGCTGGCGCTGGAAGGTTCGGTCGCGCCGATGTCCTGCTTCGTCGATGAGACCGATGACGGCCGCGTGCTCTGCTCGCATGTCGACGACGGCGAAGCCTGCGCAACCAAGTTCCTCTGGCTGCGAGTCCAGGGCGGCGTGACGGAAGCGCTGCGCCGCACGACGCTGGCCGAACTGGTGGCCTTTTCGGCCAAACAGGACGTAGCCCAAACACCCGTACCGCTCGGCAGCGCTCTACCGCTGCACAGCGCCGCTTAATTCAAACCACTACGCACGACCGGAGACCATGCCCGAACTAGAGATCAGCAATCTGCACGTAAGCGCCGGCGAGAAGGAGATTCTCAAGGGAGTCGACCTGACCGTCGAAGCCGGAGAAGTACACGCCCTTATGGGACCGAACGGATCCGGCAAGAGCACGCTCGCCAACGTGATCATGGGCAACCCGGCGCTCGACGTCACTCAAGGCAAGATCACCTTCCGTGGCGAAGACATCACTGAGGCTTCGCCCGACGAGCGCTCAAGGCTCGGCCTGTTTATGGCCTTCCAGTACCCGGTCGCGATTCCCGGCGTCACCGTCACCAAGTACCTGCGGATGGTTATCAACGCTCATCGTCAGGCGCGCGGCGAAGATGAGATCTCGCTGAAAGAGTTCCGCCAGGTCGTCGAGGAGGCGATGGAGATGACCGAAGTCAAGCGCGAGTTCTCCAAGCGCTACCTCAACGACGGCTTCTCAGGCGGCGAGAAGAAGCGGCTCGAGATCCTCCAGATGGCGCTGCAGAAGCCGAACGTGGCAATCCTCGACGAGACCGATTCCGGGCTCGACATCGACGCCCTCAACATCGTCGCCGAGGGTGTCAACACGGTCAGCGCGGAGAGCGGGATGGGTGTGCTGATCATCACTCACTACCAGCGGATTCTTCACCTCGTGAAGCCGGGCCGAGTCTCGATCATCTCCGACGGCAAGATCGTTAAAGAGGGTGGCCCTGAACTCGTCGACCAGCTCGAGAGCGAAGGCTACGGCTGGATCACCGGAGACAGCGAACTCGCGGAGCCTGCGTCGGCCTAATGGCGACGGCGTCACAAACCGCGCTGGCGCTCGACTTTCCAATCCTGGAGCAGGAGGGGCTGGTCTACCTCGACAGCGCTGCGACCTCTCAGAAGCCGCGTGTCGTTCTGGATGCGCTTGAGGACTTCCTCGCTCACCACAATGCCAACGTGCACCGCGGCGTCTACCCGCTTGCGATCGATGCCGACACCCGTTTCAACATTGGCCGCGCTCAGATCGCAGCCTTCGTCGGCGCTCAGCCGGCCGAGACGATCATCACGAAGAACGCAACAGAGGCGATCAACCTCGTGCGCTACTCGTGGGGGCCTGTGAACGTCGGCGCTGGCGACGCGATCGTCCTGACCGAAGCAGAGCACCACTCGAACATCGTTCCCTGGCAGCAGCTCTGCAGCCAAGTTGGCGCCGAGCTGCGCTGGCTTGAGGTTGATGAGGAGGGGATGATCAGCCTCGATCAGCTCGACGGATTCCTCGCCGATGGCCGCGTCAAGATGGTCGCCGTCACGCACTGCTCAAACGTGCTCGGCACGATCAACCCGGTCGAAGAGATCGTCGCCCGAGCCCGCGCCGCTGGTGCCGCAAGTCTGATCGACGGCAGCCAAGCGGTTCCTCACATGGCCGTCAACGTCGACGCGATCGGCGCCGACTTCTACGTCTGGACCGGCCACAAGGCCTACGGCCCAACTGGGATCGGACTGCTCCACGGCCGCCGCGAGCTACTCGAGGCCATGCCCCCGTTCCTGACCGGGGGCGACATGATCAAGACCGTCTCGTTCGACGAGACGACCTTCAACGAGCTTCCATTCAAGTTTGAGGCCGGCACGCCGCCGATCGCTGAGGTTGTCGCGCTCGGCGCCGCCGTTGACTTCATCTCAGGGCTCGGCATCGAAAGCGTCCGCGCCCACGAGGAGGCGATCACGGCCTACGCCCTCGCCTCGCTGCAGACGATTTCCGGCCTCACTATTCAAGGCCCGCCGCTGGCCGAGCAGCGCGGCGGTCTCGTCAGCTTCACGCTCGACTGCGCCCATCCGCACGACGTCGCCGAGATCCTCGGCCGCGACCAGGTCTGTGTTCGCGCCGGCCACCACTGCACGCAGCCGCTGATGAAGAAGCTTGGCGTTGGCGCAACGACTCGCGCTTCGTTCGCCGTCCACACTTCGACCGACGACATCGACGCGCTCGTCGACAGCCTCGGCCGCGTAATCGAAATCTTCGGAGACTGATCATGGACGACGCCCTCTACCGCGAAGAGATCCTTGAGCACTACAAGCGCCCGCACAACTTCGGGCCGATGGAAGCCCCTGACCGCGAGTCGTTCGACACCAATCCGCTCTGCGGCGACGAGCTGCGCGTGATGCTGAAGGTGGACGACAACGACGTTGTCGAAGAGGTCCGCTTCGAAGGCCACGGCTGCGCAATCAGTCAAGCCTCGGCCTCGATGATCTCCGACGAGGTCAAAGGGATGAAGCTCGATGACCTCGCGCGACTCGACCGCAGCGCGATTCTCGACCTGCTCGGGATTGACATCTCGGCGACGCGGATGAAATGCGCGCTGCTCTCGCTGAAGGTTCTCAAGAGCGCCGCGATCGGCACGCTCGCCGACTGGGAGCCGGAGACGACTGACGCCGCCCGTCCGGCCGGAGGCGCCCAACTGTGAGCTCGCTGCTCGACATCTGTTCGGTCGACGAGCTCCAGCCCGGCAGCTGCCGGATCGTCGAGTGGGACGGCGACCAGATTGGCGTCTTCAACTGCGACGGTGAGATCCTCGCGATGGAAGACCGCTGCTCGCACGACGGCGCTCCGCTCGCCGAAGGCATTCTCGACCCTGAGAGCTGCACGATCGAATGCCCTCGCCACGGCGCGATCTTTGACCTTCGCACCGGTATCCCAACAACGCTTCCCGCATATATCCCTGTAGAGACATTTCCCGTCGTGATTGAAGACGGACTAATCAAGATCGAGGTTGACTGAACATGGCTACTCCAGACCAGACACGCGTCCCGCTGACCAGCGAAGAGGAGGGCCTCAAGGACCTCAACTCCGACTACACCGAGCGCTACGGCTTCCATGACGCTGAGAACTACCTCTTCAAGGCCCCGAAGGGGCTGACACGCGAACTGGTCGAGAAGATCTCGGAGTTCAAGAACGAACCGCAGTGGATGCGCGAGTTCCGCCTCAAGTCGCTCGACCACTTCCTCGCCCGCGAGATGCCCACATGGGGATCGCCGATGCTGGCCGAGGTCGACTTCGACAACATCCATTACTTCGTGCGTGCTTCGGAGAAGCCGGAACGTTCATGGGATGACGTCCCCGAGGACGTAAAGAAGACCTTCGATCGCCTTGGTATTCCCGAGGCCGAGCGCAACTTCCTCGCCGGCGTTGGCGCGCAGTACGAATCAGAGGTCGTCTACCACCAGGTCAACAAGGACCTTGAGGATCAAGGCGTGATCTTCCTCGACATGGATTCCGCTCTGCGCGACCACGAAGATCTCGTGCGCGAGTACTTCGCCACGATCATTCCCGCCAACGACAACAAGCTGGCTTCGCTCAACAGCGCAGTCTGGTCGGGTGGCTCGTTCGTTTACGTACCGCCTGGCGTTCAGGTTGAGATGCCGCTGCAGGCCTACTTCAGGATCAATACCGAGAACATGGGCCAGTTCGAGCGGACGATCATCATCGCCGACGAAGGCTCATACGTTCACTACGTCGAAGGCTGCACCGCGCCGACCTACTCGAGCGATTCGCTGCACTCGGCCGTCGTTGAGTTGATCGCCAAGCCAGGCGCTCGCATCCGTTACACGACGGTTCAGAACTGGTCGCAGAACGTCTTCAACTTGGTCACCAAGCGCGCAGTCGCCGAGAAGGACGCGACCGTCGAGTGGGTCGACTGCAACCTCGGTTCGAAGCTGACGATGAAGTACCCGAGCGTCTACCTGATGGGTGAGCGCGCGCACGGCGAAATCCTCTCGATCGCGTTCGCCGGCAAGGGCCAGCATCAGGACGCTGGCGGCAAGATCGTCCACGTCGCGCCAAATACAACGTCGAACATCTTTGCCAAGTCGATCTCCAAGGACGGCGGGCGCTCGAGCTACCGCGGTCTGCTCGAGGTTGCCAAGGGCGCCGGTGGCTCAAAGTCGAAGGTTGTCTGCGACGCGCTGCTGCTCGACGAGGAGAGCCGCTCCGACACCTACCCAACGATCCGCATCGGCGAGGACGATGTGGACGTCGGCCACGAAGCGACCGTTTCGAAGGTCGGCGACGAGCAGCTCTTCTACCTGATGAGCCACGGCATCTCCGAGGAGGAGGCCGGCAAGCTAATCGTCAACGGCTTCATCGAGCCGATCGTCAAGGAGCTGCCGATGGAGTACGCCGTTGAGATGAACCGCCTGATCGAGCTGCAGATGGAAGGTTCAATCGGATGACTCAGGCTGTCGTCGAACCACCATTCCTGGCCGACCGCCGCGCGGCTGCTGCTGCCGCGCTCGCGGCGCTTGAGTTGCCGAGCTTCCATGGCGTTCCCGGCTGGGAGTTCACGCCGATTGAAGGGCTTGAGCTCGATTCATTCGCGCCGGCTGCTGCCGGCGACGAGGAGAGCGCGTCCCCGTTGTTGGAGCTCGCAACCGAGGGCGCGATTCGCGCCAGCACTGAAGATCCCGGCCTCGGCGCGCCGGTCGTGATGCCGCTGGCGCTCGCTGCCGAGCGCTACCCGGAGATCGTTGAGAAGCACCTCGGCAGCGTTGTCTCCGATGCTGAGAGCCCGTTCATCGCGCGCAACGAAGCGCTCTGGAGCGATGGCCTCTTGGTCTACGTACCGAAGGGTGTCGAGGTCAGCGAGCCGATCATCGTCAACACCGTCCACGAAGTTGCAGGCAGTGCTCTGCACTGGCGGCTGCTGGTAGTGCTCGAAGAGGGCGCCAAGGCCGAGATCTGGCATCAGACGCTTTCAGCCGACACCGAGGCCGAAGGGCTTGTCAACGGCGTCGTTGAACTCGTCGTCGGCGCAGCCGCCAACCTGCGCTTCGTTGATGCTCAGGCACTCAGCGAAAGCAGCTGGGTCTTCGGTTCGCAGCGAGCTGTGATTGAGCGCGACGCGTCGCTCGATTGGATCACGCTCGGCTTTGGTTCAGCCAACGGCAAGATCTTCCTTGAGACGAAGCTCGCAGGACCGGGCGCAGACGCGCGCGTCACCGGCGCCTACGCGACGCGCGGCCGCCAGCACGTCGATTACGACACGCTGCAGGAGCACGCAGCCGCTGACACAACCTCCGACCTCGCCTTCCGCGGCATCCTCGGAGGCCGCTCGCACGCCGTCTGGCGCGGAATGATTCAGGTCGACGAAGGCGCGCAGCGGACCGACGCGTTTCAGGAGTCACGCAACCTGCTGGTCAGCCGCAAGGCGCACGCCGACGCGATTCCGGGGCTCGAAATCCTCGCCAACGACGTCCGCTGCACGCACGCCGCCGCGATCGCCCAGGTTGACCCTGAGCAGCTCTTCTACCTGCGCTCGCACGGCCTTGATGAGGCCGACGCGCACAGGCTTGTAGTCGAGGGCTTCCTCCACGCACTCGTCGAGCGCTTCGAGGAAGGCCCGGTTCGCGATGCGATCGCTGCCGCGATCGATGCTCGCCTGCAGCTGACCCTTGCCGCCTGACCCGCCGCTGCTCGTCTTCTACGACGAAGAGTGCGGCTACTGCCGCTGGTCTGTCGCGCAGCTGCTGCGCTTTGACCGCGATCGGCGACTCCGGCTGCATGCGATTCAGTCGCCGCTAGGGGATCGGTTGCTGGCCAGCGTTCCGGGCGATCTGCGGCTGGAAAGCGCGCATCTGATTGACAGCGACGGGAACCTGTCTTCCGGTGGCGACGCTGCCGCGCCGATCGCTGCCGCCCTGCCGCGTCTTGCGTTCGCGGCACCGCTGCTTCGCAGGCTCACGCTGCCGGTGAATGCGACCTACACCATGATCGCCGCCAACCGCGAGCGTGCCGGCCGGCTAGTCGGGAGCTCAAGCCGCGAGCGCGCTGATCGCGCGATCGCTGCCCATCAGGCTGCGTTTCGCAGCGAAGCTCAGTAACCGAGTTCGTCGAGCACTGAGCCGCTCTTCTTGGCGGCCTTTTTCTCGTCGCTCTTTGAGCGGCGTTCGCGGCGATCCTCATCGGTGACGAAGCGGATCGTTGCGCCGACCTGCCCATCCTGAGCGGCTTTGAGTTGGTCGCGGCTGACGCGCTCGGAGCTGTTCTTGCGCTCCTTCTTCTTCTCGTCGCGCTCGCGGTCGCGCTGCTTGGCGGCGCGGATGCGGCCAAGTCGCTGTGAGGCCTGCTCTTTGTCGAGCGTGACAATCCAAAGGTCTTCGGCCGGCGCCATCGCGACGATCGTCGCTGCCATCGCCTTGTCGATTCGCCCGGCCCCAAGCGAGCCGTTGGCGACGTTGCGGGCGCGCGTGCGGTGATCGTCGTCGGCGGCGATCAGAGCTGAGATGTCCTGCCGTTCCTTCGTTGCTAGGACCGCGAACGAGGCGCGGATAGCCTGCTGGGCGCCAAAGAGATCGATCGTCGCCTTCGATGCTGCGCGGAGCTCCTCGATCGGCAACTGGCCGCGAGTCTTCGGCGGCGGCGGTGGACGCTTGCCTCGCGGCTTACCTTTGCCCTTCGGCTTCTTCGGCTTGCCCTTAGGCTTCTCGGCCGGCGTGTCAGCGTCGGCGGCGGGGGCATCCGGCTCGGCGCTCGCTTCAGGCTCAGCGACAGCGTCGGGCGCGGCGACGTCTACTTCAGGCTCGGCTGCGGCGACAGCCTCCGGCTCGGCGCTCGCTTCAGGCTCGGCGGCGGCTGTTGCCGGCTCGGCTGCGGCGGCAGCCTCGGGCTCGGCGACGGCCTCTGCAGCGGCTGGCTCGTCGCTGGGCGCAGCGCCGAGATCACCCTCGACGGGCGGCTGCGGCTCGGTTGTTGGCTCTTCGCTTCCCATAACGACCTCTGAGGCTAGCGCGCGGGCAGCGCTGCGAGCGCTTCGCCCAGCTGATCGGCGCTCTGAAAACTGATGCCGAGGGTGTGTACGTGGCGGTAGCGAATGACCCCGTCTTCGTCGACAATCAGCGCAGCGCGGCGTGTACCCATCACCGGCGCGCTCAGCCCATAGAGCTTTGCGACCTTCTTATCGACGTCGGCGAGCAGCGGAATCGTCAGTGATTGGCTGGCGATGAACTGTTCGTGAGAGGAGACGCTCTGGTGTGAGATGCCGACGACCGTCGCTCCGAGCGCCTTGATCACGTCACTGTCGTCGCGGTAGGAGCAGAACTGCTTCGTGCAAACCGGCGTGTTGTCGCCGGGGTAGAAGAGCAGCACGACGCGCTCGCCGCGGTGTTCGGAGAGGCGGAAAGCTCCGTCTGTGCCGGGGAGCTCGAAGTCAGGGGCCGGGTCACCGACCTGCGCTTTGTTGGCCATCGGTGGGAGAGTATGCCAGTGGCCCACGAATGGATCGAGACCCACGCCGCCGAGATGGCCGCCGCAGCCGAGCGCGAGACCGAAGCGCTGGTCGCCGTCTCATCGCCATCGGGCGACGCGGCAGCGGCCGAGCAGATCATCGCGATCGCTTCAGCGCTGGCGCCGGTCGGGGCCCGGATTGAGCGGGTGGCCTGTTCCACGGCAGAGCACGCGCCCGATCTGCTGATCTCGGTCGACGGGCCGGGGGAGGTCAGGATTCTGCTCGTCGGCCACCTCGACACCGTCGTTTCACACGAAGCCTTCTTCGCACCGCAGCGCAGCGGTAACCGTCTAGTAGGGCCAGGCACTGCCGACATGAAGGGTGGGGTTGCGTTGGCGCTGGGCGCCCTCCGTGCCCTAAAGGATCGTCCCGAACTCGGCGAAGCCGCGCTATTGCTCGTCAACGATGAGGAGTGGCGCAGCGGAGAGTTCGCCCACCGGGCGCGCTTCACCGGCTTCGACGCCTGCCTCTGCTTCGAGGCTGGCGAGCGGAGCGCAGACGGTGATGATGCCGTCGTCGTCAAGCGCAAAGCTGCCGGCACGCTCAGGCTGATCGCTCACGGCCGCGCCGCACACAGCGGAAGCGCGCCCGAGCAGGGTGTCAGCGCGCTGCTCGCGCTTGCCGAGGCGGCGCAGCTGGTCGACTCGCTGAGCGATCCAAAGGGCGCGGAGCGACTGACGGCTGTGCCGACGATTCTGCGCAGCGGCGAAGCGATCAACGTCGTACCCGGCGCTGGCGAGCTTGTGTGCGACCTCCGCGCCGACAGCCTCGCCGCGCTGGAGAGTGTCGAGGCGGCAATCCCGCTCGAGATCGCGGGGGCCAAAATCGAGCTCATTCGCGAGCGCGCCTGGCCGGGGATGGATGCGCGCGAGCAGACGGCGCCGTTGCTCGCCGCCGCTTCCGAGCTGCTCGGCCGGCCGGTTGTCGCAACCGAGCGCGGCGGAGCGAGCGATGCGAGCCACTTTGCGGCTGAGATCGAATGCACGATCGACGGCCTTGGACCGTGCGGAGAGCACTCACACCATCCCGACGAATACATTGCGCTGGATTCGCTTTTCCCCCGCTCAGAGCTTGTTTTGGCGCTCTTGGACGTAGTTCTCCGCAGTCGTTGAAGCCAGGTTGACGTAATCCAGCGGAGGAGTCAGCTAGACTTCCACGAACGAAGTAACCAAGCCGAATCTCTGCCGTCCACGGGCAGCAGGGAGCGGGGGAACCAAAGGCCTAATAAGCCCGGGGCGAATCGTCACCGAAGTGTGATGTAGCGCGGCCCTTTTTCGCGCGAGCCCGACAGCTAACCCCGCAGGCACTCAAAAGAGGGGGTTCCCCATCACTACCACCAGACGAAAACCACTAATTGCCATTGCTGTTGCCGCGCTGCTGATTCCGGCAGCGACAGCTTCAGCAGCAACCACGCAGCCTGCGGCAAGCGCCCCAACGGCGCTGCCGAAGATCCACACCAAGACGCTGCGCGCTGGAGCAAGCGGCGCCGACGTGACCGCACTACAAGAGCTTCTGAACCGCGTTGGTATCGCCGTTCCGGTCACCGGCAATTACGCCACCGAAACCACGAAGGCCGTTCAACACTTCCAGTTCGCGGCCCAGATCGCCGTCAGCGGCGTCGCCAGCACCGGCACGATCAAGGCCCTCGTCCTCTCGGCCCGCGGCCCTCGCTCTGTTGATTCGAGCGGCGGCGCCAACGTTGGCTCCGACCCGAGCGTTACTAAGAAGCTCGGCAAGCGCCTTCCTGTCGTAGTCGGAATGAGCGGCCGCGATGTGCGCGAGCTGCAGACCTATCTGCGGCGTGCTGGCGACAAGCATGCCCCGGTCCCCAACGGCGAGTTCGGCCCGCAGACGGCCGCCGCCGTCAAGCGCTTTGAAGCGAAGCAGAAGCGCGCTGTCGACGGCGTCGCTGATGCCGGCGACGTCTACACGCTGCGCACAGCGGTCGGCCAGGACGCGTCGCCCGGCGGTTCAGGCGACCCATCTGCCGGTGACATTCCGACCTCGCTCGCACCGGGTGACAAGGCTCACGTTACGAAGTCCGGCATCGCGATCGCGCCAGAGAACGCGCCGATCGAGGTTCAGAAGGTCATCGCGGCCGGCAACAAGATCGCTTACAAGCCGTACCTCTGGGGCGGCGGCCACGGCAAGTGGGAAGACAGCGGCTACGACTGCTCCGGATCGGTCAGTTACGCACTGCGTGGCGCGAAGCTGCTGAGCAGCCCCGAGGCTTCGTATGGCTTCTTTGGCTATGGCAAGGCCGGCAAGGGTGAGTGGATCACGATCTACACGAACTCCGGCCACATGTACATGACCGTTGCCGGGATTCGCTTCGACACAAGTGGTCGCGGCAGCAACGGTTCACGTTGGCAGAGCGAGATGCGCTCGTCGAGCGGCTTCCAGATTCGTCACCCCAGCGGCCTCTAGTAGGGCTTAATCATCGCTGCGCGGCGGCTTGCGGCCGCGCTTGTGCTCTGAGCGTTCGCGCTTCTCTTTCAGCCGTCGTTCCTTCGCGCCCTTCGATGGGCGCGTTGGGCGACGGCCTTTGCGAACCTTCAGCCCATCGCGCAGCTTGTCGCGCAGCCGCTCCAGCGCCAGCTCGCGGTTGCGCGCTTGGCTGCGGCCGTCCTGGGCGATCGCACGGACCACCGGGCCGCCGCAGCGCTCGGTGATCAGCTCCCGCTGTCGAGCGCTTAGCGACTCCGATTCACGCACGTCAAAGATCGCTTCAACGCGCGAATCGGTCACATTGGCGTGCTGGCCGCCGGGACCCGACGAGCGACTGGTGCGGATCTGAACCTCGCGGAGCGGGATCGCCAAGCCTCCGTTGATAACGATCGGGTCGTCCACGACAGTGATGCTACGCAGCGGCGCTGACTACTCTGTCGGTATGACCGATACAGCCAGCGACGCCTACTCAATTCCGCAGGAGTTCACCGACCTTCGCGACACGATCCGCCAGATTGCCGAGGAGCAGATCGCGCCGCGTGCGCATGACATCGACGCCAGCGCGGAGTATCCGTGGGACGTCCGCAAGCTGCTGGCGGAGAACGACATTCTCGGATTGCCTTTCGACACCGAGTACGGCGGCACCGGCACCGGCTCATTGATGCTGAACATTGCGATTGAGCAGATCGCGATGTCCTGCGCCTCGTCGTCGTTGATCCTGATGGTGCAGGATCTGGGAACGCTGCCGATCCAGCTGTTCGGAAATGACGAGCAGAAGCAGCGCTTCCTCCCGCCCTGCGCCAGCGGCGAGAAGTCACCAGCCTTCGCGCTCTCCGAGCCTGAGGCTGGCTCCGACCCAGGCTCGATGCGCACGACCGCCAAGCTCGACGGCGACGAGTGGGTACTAAACGGGTCGAAGAACTGGATCACCAACGCCGGCGTCGCCGACTTCTACGTCGTGATGGCCTCGACCGACCGCGAGAACCGCCGCATCGGCGCCTTCATCGTTGAAGCCGACCGCGAGGGCCTCTCGATCGGCAAGCTCGAGAAGAAGATGGGCATTAAGGGCTCGCCGACAGGCTCGCCGGTCTTCGATGACGTCCGGATCCCGAAAGAGAACGTGATCGGCGACCCTGAGAAGGGGCTCAGCGTGGCGCTCGGCGTGCTTGAGCGCACGCGGCTCGGCGCAGCAGCGCAGGCCGTCGGCATCGCCCAAGGGGCAATCAACTACGCCAACGAGTACGCGAAGGAGCGGATTACCTTCGGCAAGCCGATTCATGAGCATCAGGGAATTGCCTTCAAGCTCGCTGAGATGGAGGCCCGCACGGCTGCAGCTCGCGAGCTGACCTACCGTGCCGCAGCGGCGGCCGACCGCAGCGAGCCGGGGCTGGCGAAGCTGACCTCGATGGCCAAGCTGATCGCCTCGGACACCGCGATGTGGGTCACTACCGAGGCGGTCCAGGTTCTGGGCGGCTATGGATACGTAAGCGAGTACCCGGTTGAGCGAATGATGCGTGACGCCAAGATCACCCAGATCTACGAAGGAACAAACGAGATCCAGCGGATCGTCATCTCGCGGGCGATGAGGTAAGGCGCGGCGGCGATGCCCACGCTTTCACGCATCGCCATTGCATCAGTAGTCGCGCTGGCGGCCGGGATCTCCAGCTCGGTTCTGCTCGGTGGCTTCAGCATCAACCCGACCTTCCATCTGGTTCAGGTGATCGCGCTCGGAGTCCTCGGCGTGGCCGTGATCTTCGGCGGCGCGATCCTGATCGCATTTCGCCTCTCCGACTACACGACGCCCGAATCCGAGGCGGAGTTCGAGGCCCTCGTGATCGAGAGCGAGCGCCTCGCCCGCGACGGGCTGGCTGTCGAGCCTGATGAAGAAGAGTTCCTCGACCTCGACCCCTTCAACGACGAGGACTTTGAAGAGTTGGTGCGCGACGCGCTCGATGACCTTCCCGATCTGCTGCGCGAGGCGCTGGGGCGCAACGTCGCCGTTGTGATCTCAAACGGCGGCCGTCGCCAGCGCGCCTACGGCCTCTATCAGGGCGACGGTGCCACGCGTGACAACTATCCCGACCGAATCATCATCTTCCGTGACACGCTGCGCCGCGACTTCGGCCATGACCCGGCGCTGCTGCGCCAGCAGGTCATCGTGACCGTGCGCCACGAGCTCGCCCACCACATCGGGTTTGACGAGCTCGGGGTGCAGGGTCTGGGGCTCTAGGCCGCTCTCAGCGGGGAGCCATGCGGATCGCGCCGTCGAGGCGGATCGTTTCACCGTTGAGCATCGGGTTCTCTGCGATCTGTTGAGCTAGCTGCGCGTACTCCTCCGGCCGGCCGAGGCGGCTTGGGAACGGCACCTGGGCGCCTAGCGCAGCGCGCTTCTCTTCCGGTAGCGCGCCAAGTAGCGGCGTGTCGAAGAGGCCGGGGGCGATCGTGTTGACGCGGATCCCCTTGTCGGCGAGGTCGCGAGCCGCAGTGATCGTCATTGCGACGACGCCGCCCTTTGAGGCTGAGTAGGCGATCTGGCCAACCTGGCCCTCGAAGGCCGCTACCGACGCAGTGTTGATGCAGACGCCGCGCTCGCCTCCTTCGTCAGGCTCGTTGTTGCTGAGCATGCTGAACGCTGCCAGCCGCATCAGGTTGAAGGTGCCGATCAGGTTGATGTCGATGATCACCTTGAAGGCGTCAAGCGGGTGGGGCCCCTTGCTTGATGCGACCTTGATTGGAATCCCGGTGCCGGCGCAGGAGATCGCGATCCGCAATCCGCCTTCTGCCTCTGAGGCCTTGTCTACTGCGGCCTGAACTTGGTCTTCTTCGCGCACATCGGTCTGAACGAACGGAATTCCCAGCTCCTCTGCGAGCGGTTCACCCTTCTCCGGGTTGACGTCGGCGATGACTACGTGTGCGCCGGCCGCGTGGAGGCGACGAACGGTTGCTGCGCCGAGTCCTGATGCGCCGCCGGAGACGATTGCTCCCTTGCCTTCAATATCCATTGCTTAAAGCTCCTGTCGGGTTGGTCGCCAAATGGTATGAGAAGGCGGAGCTCCGCGTCGGCGGGCGTCTGCTTTATGCTTCCCGGCAGCCGGTGCAATCGCCCGGCACAAAAGCCCCGTGGAGTGCGACCGCCGGGGAAAACGTCCGTGGAGTGCGACCGCCGGACCAAAAATCAAGGAGTAATCAATGCCCGAAGTCGTAATCGTCGATGCCGTCCGTACTCCGGTCGGCCGCGCATTCAAGGGGTCGCTTGCAACGCTGCGTCCCGATGAAACAACCGCATTTGTAATCGACCAGCTGTTGGAGCGAAACAGCGGCGTCGACCCGGCCACGGTCGAAGAGGTGATCTGCGGCTGCGGTCTGCCACAGGGACTTCAGGCCAACAACATCGGCCGCATCGCGGTGCTGCTCAGCGAGCATCTGACCGACGCGACCACCGGCTCAACCGTGTCGCGCTATTGCGCTTCGGGCCTTGATGCGATTCGCATCGCAGCCAACAACATCGCCTCAGGCCAGGGCGACACCTACATCGCAGCGGGTGTGGAGTTTGTCTCGCGCTACAACGCGGCACAGGAGGCAGGCCACCCGGAGGATCAGAACGAGAAGCTGCAGGGCAAGGAGCCCGGGCAGCCCGACGCCTACATCGCAATGGGCTTGACGGCCGAAAATGTGGCCGACAAGTACGGCATCACGCGCGAAGAGCAGGACGAGTACGCCCAGCTCTCTCAGGAGCGTGCAGTTGCCGCTCAAGAGGCAGGCGTCTTCGCCCGTGAGATCGTTGCCGTGACGCTGCCTGACGGCACCGTTGTCGACACCGACGACGGCCCCCGCGCCGACTCGACGCTGGAGCGCCTCTCAAGCCTCAAGCCGGCCTTCCGCGAGGACGGCACGGTCACGGCAGGCAACGCCTGCCCACTCAACGACGGCGCCGCAGCGGCGCTGCTGATGAGCGCCGACAAGGCAGCAGAGCTGGGGCTGAAGCCCCGTGCCCGGATCATCACGGCCGCAACGGCAGGCAACGAGCCCGAGTACATGGGCGTCGCGCCGATCGGTGCGATCAAGAAGGCGCTTGATCGTGCAGGCCTGACGATCGACGACATCGACGTGATCGAACTGAACGAGGCATTCGCAGCACAGGTGCTGCCGATCGCCCGCGAGGTGGGCTTCAGCATCGACAAGCTGAACCCGCACGGCGGCGCAATTGCGCTCGGCCACCCGTTCGGAATGACCGGCGTGCGGATCATGACGACGCTGCTCAACGATCTCGAGACGCTCGACGGCCGTTATGGCCTTGAGACGATGTGCGTCGCCCAAGGTCAGGGCGAAGCGATGATCATCGAACGGCTCAACTAGAGCGTTGGACTGGACAGCGAGAGGGCAAATTGCCCCTCGCTGTCGGTCCAAGTCTTCTCCA
Source organism: Actinomycetota bacterium (assembly GCA_009699615.1). Classification (GTDB taxonomy): domain Bacteria; phylum Actinomycetota; class Thermoleophilia; order Solirubrobacterales; family Solirubrobacteraceae; genus F1-60-MAGs163. The sequence goes on along the minus strand of WLNV01000004.1, from coordinate 6,256 downwards.
GCGTCAGGCCGGCGGCGCAAAGGTCGTCGGCCAGCCGCTGCGGCGTGAACTTCGCGCTGACCTCGGTCCGAAGCTCCTCGCCTGAAGCGAAGTCAACCTCCAGCGGGATTGCGTTGATTTTGACGTGCATCGCGCGGCTTGCGCGCAGCCGCATCTCAATCCATTCGCGGCCGCGGTCGTAGAAGGCAACGTGTTCGAAGGCCTCCACGTCGAAGTCGGCGTCGAGGTCGCGGTTGATCACGTTGAGCACATTTCGGTTGAATGCCGCTGTCACTCCGGCGCTGTCGTTGTAGGCGGCTTCGATCGTCGCCACGTCCTTAACCAGATCGGTGCCCAGCAGCAGGTGGTCGATCCCGGGCCTCAGGAGCGATGCAATCGAGCGCAGCAGCTGTCGTCTTGAACCGGGAACGAAGTTGCCGATTGTGCCGCCCAGCAGTGCGACGAGACGCGGCTCGCCATCGATCGGAGCTGGGATGTAATCAAGGTGGCGCTCGAAGTCGCCGACCACGCCGATGATCTCGGCATCCTCAAAACGGTCGCCGCAGATCTCGCAGCAGCGCCGCACCATCGCCTCCGTCACGTCGAACGGAACGTAGCGCTTAAGAGTCCCTGTAGCGGCTGCCTGGTCGATCAGGATCATCGTCTTAGCCGCCGTCCCCGAACCGAGTTCGACCAGCTCCGCCATCTGCGATGCGGCGACGATCTCCTCCGCTCTGGTTTCAAAGATCGAGCGTTCGGCGCGGGTTGGGTAGTACTCGGGCAGGTCGCAGATCTGATCGAATAGCTCGCCGCCGACTTCGTCATAGAAGTGCTTCGGCGAAAGCTCCTTGAACGGGCGCGTTAGTCCGTCGAGGACGTCGTCGGCGAGCGTCCGCTCGTCGCCGTCGTTGAGTGGGCAGATCACGCGTACGCGTTCGACCCCGCTCATTGCGCAAGGTCCCGCGCGAGCCGCACGCCGCTGAATATCTGTCGCCGCTGAGGTAGGTCCCAGTTACGGAAGGTCGGCGATGCGACGCGGCCGTCAGTTGCCCACGAGCCGCCACGCAGCACGCGGTATCCCTTGCGGAAGAAGACCTGCGAGTACTCGGGGTAGGGGTGGGCGCTGAAGCCGGGATATCCGTCGAACTCGCTCGCCGTCCACTCCCAAAGGTTGCCGATCAGGTCGAGCGCGCCGCAGTCGGCTGCCCCTTCCGTGTACGCGCCGACCGGCGACGTGTCGAAGCAGACCTGACCGACGTTTGCCGCATCGCGCTCTGTCGGCGCTCCGCCTTGCCACTGCGCGGCGGCTTCCCATTCAACTTCGGTCGGCAGCCGAGCATCGCGCGCGCGGGCGAAGGCTTCGGCCTCGTGGAAGCTGATGTGCGCGACCGGACGATTGGGGTCGAGCGCGCGCGGGCCGCAGCTAGTCAGTTCAACCGGCTGCTCTCTGTCGCGCAGATCCCAGTAGAGCGGAGCCTCAATCGCCTCGGTCGTGGCCCAGGCCCATCCGTCATCACTCCACCACTGCCTCTCGCGGTAGCCACCCTCGGCGACGAACTCGAGCCAGCTTGCGTTCGTCACGGCCGTGCGGCCAAGCTCAAACTGGCCCACGCCGACCTGGCGCCGCGGCATCTCGTTGTCGTAGGCGAAATCGTCGCCGCTGGCGCCGAGCGTGAACTCGTTGCTCTCGATCCGGGCGAACTCAAGGCCGCTGTGTTCCCCGGGGGCGGCAGGGGTCGTCTCGCGGAAGCCAGGATCAAAGCTGGGCAGCTGCGCCAGCGCCAGTGTCTGGCAGATCGTTTCGCGGTGTTGAAGTTCGTGCCGCAGCACCATCTCGGTGATCTCGGAGTCGATCGTCTGCTGTGCGGCCACGTCGAGTGACCGTTCGCGCACTTCCGCGAGGTAGTCGCGTGCTTCGGCGGCGTTCAGCTGCGCGATCTCGCCGCGGACCGCACGCGGCGTTTCAAAGGCGTCATACAGCGCCGCCAGATCGGGCCGCAGTAGTGGCTGGCCAGCGCCGCGGTGGACCAACCAGAGGTCTTCATAGGCGGCGATGTGAGCCATGTCCCAAACCAGTGGGCTCATGATCGTGTCGATCTGTCGCTCGAGGTCTTCGTCGTTGACTGCCGCTGTCAACTCCAGCGTTCTCTGCCGCGTGCTTCTCAGCAGACCCCGCAGGTCACCGCCCCCAGCGCTTGTCGGCGTCGAGGGCATCTCGGAATCCGTCAATCGCCGTTCTCGCCAAGCGCGGCCGCATCTGCGATCAGCGTCATCCGGTCTGCTGGCAGCAGCGAAGCGGGAGCCTGTGGGCCAGGCTCGCCCATTGTCAAGGTCAAGGCGTGGGCCTTGCCTGAACCGGTTACAAGCAGGACAAGGTCGCTAATGCCCGAGAGTGTCGGCAGCGAGAGGCTGACCCGCTCCGGCGGCGGCTTCGGTGAGTTAACCACCGGGATTGCGCGCGCGCCGGTCATCTCAAGCTCCGGATGGCCTGGGAAGAGAGAGGCCGTGTGACCGTCGGGGCCAAGGCCCAGCAGCGCGACGTCGAGCTGCGTATCGCCAAGCTGTTCGCAGTAGTCGGCGGCGGCAGCGTCGGGGCCGAGCTCGCCCTTCACGCGATGCAGCGTTGCGCCTGGCAGCTTCAGTGTTTGCTGCAGCAGCAGCGAATTTGCCTGCGGGTCCTCGGGGCCAACGCAGCGCTCGTCCGCCAGCCAGAGGTGAAGTCCGTCGCCGTTGCCGAGTGAATCGCTGAGGATCTCGTAGGTGCGATCCGGAGTGTTGCCACCGGAACAGGCGAAGTGCGCTTCGCCGCGTGCGCTGATCGCTTCCTCGATCATCTTCGTAATCGTCGCTGCCGTCAGTTGCGAGGCCTCCTCGGCGTCATCGCAGCGCTGCACTTTGAAACGGCTCACCCGCGCTCCTCCGCAGCGGGTTCAACTGCAGGCTGCTCGCCGGTGACCTGATCCAGCGGGCGCCCGGCGTCAAGCTCCTCGTTGATGGCGTTGATTGCCTCCTCGGCGCTGATCAGCTTCATCACGGCGTTGATCAAGGCAAGGTGCGTAAAGGCTTGCGGGAAGTTGCCGAGGTGACGGCCGGTCTTGGCGTCGAGCTCCTCTGCGTAGAGCGAGAGCGAACTTGAGAACGAGAGCAGCTTCTCGCAGAGCTCACGGGCGCGATCCAGTTCGCCGATCTCAACCAGCGCCGAAACCATCCAGAACGAGCAGATCGTGAACGTTCCTTCCTCGCCGCTGAGACCGTCGTCGGTCTCATCGACTCGGTAGCGCAGCACGAAGCCGTCTTCGCTCAGATCGTCGGCGATGCCGATTACCGTGTTGCGGATTCGTTCGTCGTCGGCCGGAAGGAAGCGGAACAGTGCGACCAGCAGCAGCGCCGCGTCGAGCGCTGTGGAACCGTAGGCCTGAACGAAGCGGTTCTTCACTGGATCGACCCCGTTGGTGAGGATGTCCTCACGGATCTCGTTGGCGACGGCCTGCCAACGCGCGATCCGCTCGCGGTCGTTGCGCAGCTCGGCAAGGCGAACGCCGCGGTCGCAGGCAACCCAGCAGAAGACCTTCGAGGAGACGAAGTGCTGCGGCTCGCCGCGAACCTCCCAGATGCCACGATCAGGCTCTTTCCAGTTCTCAATTGCGCGCTCAACCTGATTGACGATGATCGGCCAGGCCGAATCGCTGAGCTGGTCACGGTTCTTTGTATGGATGTAGATCGAGTCGAGCAGCGCGCCCCAAACGTCATGCTGCTTTTGGTTGTAGGCGCCGTTGCCGATCCGAACCGGCTTCGAATCCTCGTAGCCGTCGAGGTAGTCGAGCGTGCTCTCTTCGAGGTCGCGCTCGCCGCCGATGCCGTAAAGCACCTGTAGATCTCGGTCGCCGGCGACCAGATCCTCGATGAAGTAGTAGTAGTCGCCTGCCTCTTGGGCGAAGCCGAGCGAGTAGAGGCCCCAGAGCATGAAGGTTGAGTCGCGGATCCACGAGTAGCGGTAGTCCCAGTTCCTTTCGCCGCCGGGGGTCTCCGGCAGCGAGGTCGTTGCCGCCGCGACCATCGCGCCGGTCGGGGCGTAGGTAAGGCCTTTCAGCGTCAGTGCGCTGCGCTGCAGGTAGGTCCGCCACGGATGGTCGGGGAACTCGCCGTGGGCCAGCCAGTCGTGCCAGAAGTCGGCCGTGAAGGTGAGGCGGCGATAAGCCTCGTCGAAGCTGGCGGGCGCCTCGTGTTCGGTCCAGCTCAGTGCGACGAAGGCCGTGTCGCCTTCGTGCAGCGTTGTGCGGGCGCGGGCGCGGCCACCTTCGAAGCCGAGGCGCAGGTCGGTTGTCAGTGTTAGCTTGAGATCTTCTCCCTCGGCCGACGCAACGCCGACGCCGTAGCCGTCACTGGAGTAATCCCATCCGACCGGGATTCGGCCGTACTCAAGCTTCGGCTCGCATTCCATCTGCATCTCGACGTGGCCGTTGATGCAGCGCATCGTCCTCAGCAGCACATGGTCGGCGTCGGTATCGGTTGGTGAGCGACGGTGGGTTTCGGAGCGCTCCGAGTCGTGGTGCCATGGGCCGACCAGCAGCACGTCCTGCACGACGACCCAACCGGTGCGCGTCGCCCAAGTGGTCTCAAGGATCATTGTCCCGGGCAGATAACGGCGGCCAGCGGGAACCCTTTGGTCTGCCGGTGAGATGCGGAAACCGCCGGCGTCGCGGTCGAGCATTGCGCCGAATACGGACGGGCCATCCATCCGTGGCAGGCACATCCACTCAACTCGGCCGCTAGGCGCGATCAGGCAGATCGACTCGCAATCGGACAGGAATGCGTAGTCGGCGATAGGAGGGAAGGCGCTGCCGTGAAGTGTGCCGTCGTGAACAAGAGGTTCCATATCTCGAAAGCTAGCGATTCGGCCCGCCATTCGGCGGGCGAAGGCAACCTCGCCCGGGCAGAGCGGCGAGCCGTGTGGTCGCGACGCCGCCGCGACCGCCGCCGCGATAAGGTCGGCGGGCTGCGTCAAAGTGAAATCCCTGATGGCCGACTCGCATACTGCCCCAGATAGAAATCTCGCCCTTGAATTGGTGCGCGTAACCGAAGCCGCTGCGCTCTCTGCGGCGCGACTGGTGGGCATGGGCGACAAGTTGGCTGCCGATCAGGCCGCCGTTGACGCGATGCGCTTTGTGCTCGACACGGTTTCGATGGACGGTGTCGTTGTAATCGGCGAGGGTGAGAAGGATGAGGCGCCGATGCTCTTCAACGGAGAGCACGTCGGCAACGGCTCCGACCCGCAGGTCGACATTGCGGTCGATCCGCTCGAAGGAACGACGCTGACAGCGAAGGGAATGCCGAGCGCGCTGGCCGTGATCGCCGTTTCGCCGCGCGGGACGATGTTCGACCCCGGCCCCTGCGTCTACATGGAGAAGCTGGCGGGAGCAAGCGACATCGCCGATCTGCTCGACCTTGACCGCCCAGTCACCGAGACCTGCGCGCTGATCGCCGAGCGCCGCAACATCGAGATCGGCGACGTGACCGTTGTCGTGCTCGACCGTGAGCGCCACCAAGAGCAGATCGGAAAGATTCGCAGCGCTGGTGCGCGCGTTCGACTGATCAGTGACGGTGACGTCAGTGCAGCGCTGCTGGCCGTCAGCGATCGCTCACCCGTCGATCTCCTTTGGGGAGTGGGCGGCACGCCGGAAGGCGTCATCTCGGCGGCAGCGCTGAAGGCGATGGGTGGCGCACTGGTTGGCAGAATGTGGCCGCGCGACGACGGCGAGCGGAAGGCTGCTCTGGACGCCGGCTACGACCTTGACCGTCAGTTGACGCAGGATGATCTCGTCCGTGGCGACGATTGTTTCTTCTCCGCGACCGGAGTTACTGACGGTGACGTGCTCCAAGGGGTCCGCTACGAGGGGCGCGGCGTTGCTTCGACGGAGTCGATCGTGATGCGCTCAAGCTCCGGCACGGTGCGCAGGGTCAAGGCCCGGCACAATCGCGAGAAGCTGCGCGAGATCCTCGGCTAGCTGCTGCGAGTCGGTGCGAGGTCGCCGCGGGCGATCGAGCGCAGGAAGCCGTAGGTCACGAGTACGTGAATCTTTGACTGCGTCGCCGCATAGGCCCACTGAGCAATCGAGACTGCGATGCGGGGGTAGTAGTTGGCTATCTCGACGTCAACGTGGAGCGTCGCGAAGCCTGGCTTCTCCGTTGGCTCGCGCCTGACCTCGATCTCGAGGTAGCCGTCTCCGTCAATGCCGGGCATCGCTACCAGCACGCCGCGCTCAATCCGCCAGCGGAC